>JBCAXI010000463.1:0-2181 GCA_038534175.1 Planctomycetota bacterium
CAACGCGCTCGCCGTCATCGGCGTGCCCTCGATCGCACGGCCCGCGGTGCTCACGCCACATCCAGGCGAGTTCCGCAGATTGGCCGAGCGTGCCGAGATCAATCACACGCCGCGCACGCCAGAAGCCCGGCGAGCCGCCGCGGCCGCGCTCGCAGAGCGCACCGGCTCGGTCGTCGTGCTCAAGGGCGCCCGCACCGTGGTCGCCGACGGCGATCGATCGTGGACCTGCGATGCGGCGGACAGCGCTCTCGCGACCGGGGGCACGGGCGACGTGCTCGCCGGCGCCGTCGCGGGGCTCATCGCCTCGACCGAACTCGACCTGTTCGACGCGAGGTCACCCAGCCCGGGGCCGATGAGTAGGGCGCTCGCGTCGCGCGAGGCGGCGCGAACCGTGGTGCCGATGCTGGTTCGATCGGTCGGGAGCGGCACGCCGGTCGCCGAAGGGAGGGCGGTGAGGGCGGCGTCGAGCACGCGATCGGGTGCCGCGATGCGCACAAGGCCGCAGCCAACGCGCAGGGCCGCGCGAGCCGCGAGGACGGGGGCGCCGACCATGCGGCGCGTGGGCTCGTCGCATCCTCCGACGACGAGCACCGCGCCGAACGTGCCTTTGTGCCCGTCGTCGGGTCGGCGCGGGAGCGTCGGGCGGCTTGGCTCGCTCACGGGCTGGTCTCGACGACCTCGATCGAGAGTGTGCCGAGCAGGGGCGCGATGGACGAGAGGGCGTTGTGCGCCTCGCCCTGCGCGAGCGCGGAGACGCTGAGCGTGATGTGCGTCGCGTCGAAGGGCGTCCGATCGGGCAGGGTGGCGTCGAGGTCGACCCAGCGGAGCTCGCCCTCCTCGTCGGTGAGCAGGGCCTGCGTCCACATGTGGAAGCCGAAGATGTCTTGGGCGCCGGCGAATCGATCGGCGTAAATCAGCCCGGCGGCGACGCGTGCGGGGATCCCGTCGGCTCGGAGCAGGGCGGCGAGGAGCGCCGCGTGCTCGCTGCAGTCGCCCTCGCGCGTGCGCGCCACCTCGGCGGCGGTCGCGAACCCGACGCCCAGGTTCTTGCGGTTGATGTGGCGGAAGACGAAGCGACGCATCGCCTCGGCGCGCTTCGCTCGGTTCTTGCCCGCGTTCGTGACGGCCTGCTCGGCGAGGGCGCGGATGAGCGTGTCCTCGGCGTTGATGTACGCCGACGAGTCCAGCCAGACCGGGTCGCGGAGCTGCTCGGCGTTCGCGGTTGCCGGGTTGTCCTCATCGACGGTCACCTCGACCACGCCTGGCTCGATGGCGCGGGCGCGTTGGGCAGCGGTGGAAGGAATCTCCTTGAGCGTCGCGGGCGGGCCCGTCACGCGGTAGACCGCGCGGCGCTGGTCGCGCGGGCGGGTGATCGGTCGGTCGGGCCGGACAAACGTGCTGACCATGAGCTCGGGCGCGTCGAGCTGGCCGCGGGCGACGGACGCGTCGGCGAGCAGCATGTCGATGGGGATGCCGCCCATGCTGACGCTGGTCTTGATGATGGAGCCCTCCTGGTCGAGGTACTCGGTGGTGGTGAGGCCGGGGGTGGAGCTGCTGGTGACGTTGGTCCGGATCGCGTCGTATGTCTGGCCGTCGAGGGTGAGCTTCTCCTCGACAAAGTCGGAGCGCGTGACGGTGATCGGCGCCGGGCCGGAGAGCGGCTCGATGGTGCGCACGGAGATCGACTCGGCGCCGGCATCCATGCGTTTGGCGACGTAGCGCTCGGCCTGGGCGGGGGTGAGCCACGCGCCCGTGGGCAACGCGAGCGTGGCCTCCAGGGCGCGGCCGCCCTGCGTGGTGCGCGCGATGAGCGCGTCATCGGTAAAGGTGTACTCGGTCTCGGTGGGCTGGGCGCCGAGCTGCTGGATGGTGCGCATGGAGAGGGGTTTGCCGTCGATGGTCTCGGAGAACGCGCTGGTCATCTCGACGTCGATGGTGAGGGCGCCGCGAGACATGCTGAGCTTCATGACGGTGGTCGAGTCGACGCGTTCGCCGGTGACGACCTGTCGCGAGTGCATCCAGCCGGCGGACTCGCCGCGGATCTGGATGGCGTACCAGCGGTCGTAGCCCTCGGGCCGATCGCCAGCCTGCGTCGGGGCGGCGAGGGCCGACAGCGCGAGGAGCGTCAGGACGCGGAGCGTGAGGGCGATCAATGGGTGGGGGTTCATTGAAGGAGTTTAT
>JBCAXI010000464.1:0-2176 GCA_038534175.1 Planctomycetota bacterium
GTCGCGTTGTTGGACGACTCCTCGCCAAGGATCCAGACCACGGTGACATAGGCGTCGAGCGCCACCGAGCCGCCGATGATCGCGTCGTTCGAGGCCGAGTCGAACGCGATCGATGCGTCGGCATCGGCGATCGCCGAGGCGTGCTGGATGACGTAATCGCGGCTGTTCTGGAGCCGCTCGCGCACGCGATCGATCTGACCACCGAGGTAGCTCTCGCGCACGTTGAGAAAGCGATCGACGCGGTCAAACCCATCGACGATCAGGACCGAGGACGCGGACGACCCTGGTGTCGCCGCGACCACCGACGATGGCCGTGACTCGCCGCCCTGGTTGGTTGCGGTGACGCGGAAGTACCAAGGGCCTTGTGCCGGATCGAGGCCCGTGAACGTGAACATGGATCCGAAAAGCGCGTTGACGGCGGTTCCGGCATCGAATCCCAAGCCGTTCGTGGAGGCGTACACGCGGTAGCCGCTGGCCCCGCCGCCGAGGCCAGGCCCGGTCGCGGGCGCGTCCCAGTTGAGGGTGATCGTGCCATCGGCGTTGTTGATCGCGCGGAGGTTGGTCGGGCGATCGGGCGCGAAGACCGGCGGCGTGGAGCCGTCCACGGCGTTGAAGTACTTGATCAGCCCCTGCGTGGTGGAGCGAGCGAGAGCCTCGCAGACCCTTGCGTCTCGCATCAGCTGGGCGTCGAGCGGGTTGTCGTGGAACGCCCGCTCAACGATCGTCGCGTCGAACTCGTTGTTGATGAATTGGTTGTTGATCTCGCCGTACTCGAACGTGGACGCATCGAGCGTGAGCGTCACGCGGTCGGCCCAGTCGTGCTCGAAGGCACCATCGAGGGCGACCATGTCGTTGTTGATCTCGCGAGCGAGCGTGCCGGCGAGCAAGAACTGGTTGGGCGTCGCGGTGGCGGGGTTGTTGTTGCCATTGAGGAGCGCGATGACGCCGCGGGCGGTGGTGTCGAAGGCGTTGGAGTGGTGACTCAGGAACACGCGATCGGTCGCGAGTCCCGAGGCCTCGCGGTTCATCTGCTCGGCCCAGCGCGTGGGGGCGGTGACGGTCGCGGTATCGTCGGCGCTCGAAGAACGCCACTCGCTCGATGGGATGCCCCGTCCCGCGTGGGTCTCGATCCAGTACAGCCCGGCCTCGTCCTCGCGTGGGAATCCCGACACTCCGGCGCCGCGGTCGATGTCGCCCATGCCATTACCGAAACGGATCATGTCGGCGATTACGACGCCGACTTGGAGACTCTCGTTCGAGACATCGACGTAGCCGTCGGTGCCGGCGTTGAAGTGGTACGTGCCAAGATAGACCAGACCGTTGCCGACCTTGGTGTGATCGATGGTGATCTCGGTCGCGCCGCCGGTGTGATGCACGCGGTAGAGCTGCTCGACGCGATCGACGCCGTGACGCGTCCAGGCGTAGACGGGATAGAACCCTTGCTCGGGGATCGTGGGTCGGTAGCGGGCGAAGGCCGTCTCGGTCGGCGATGTGCCTGCGAAGCGGTAGGGGGTGTCGCCCGGGTCCCCAAAGTAGATCGGTGAGAGGCTGTCGCTCCAGGCACCGACGAAGGTGACCTCGGGGTCGTCGTTATCAAGGACGACCTCGTTGGGCTGGTGTCCGATTGGTCGAAGTGGGGCGATGGTGGCACCGGCGTTCCAGAGGGCCTCGGCCTGGAACGTCTGGAAGTCGATGTTGTGGAGGTCCTCCACGATCTCGTTGGTCTCGGGGCGTTGGGTGAACCAGAAGCCCGAGCCGAGGTTGTCGGCGGTCCAGCCGTGCCCGGCGTGGAGGAAGACGATCTTGCCTTCGAGCGCGCCTGAGGGGCGAGGCCCGGCCGCGACCGGCTGCGCCGCCGCCTCGCCGACCGCCAGCCCAAGCATTGGACCGAGCACGGGTCCGATCGCCATCGCAATGCCCATGGGAATCTTCATGCTTGCGGCACACTTTCCTCGTTCGGGACGAATCCGGGTGAGTCGTTTGGGCGACGGTATCCGAGGTGGTGTGGGCGTTCAACGGTCCTGCGGGGTGGGTCTAGCATCCTGCACGGCTTGGAGGCACGAATGACGGATCGCGCGTCGAATCTCGCTCAGCTTCGCGCCTCGGAGTGGAGGCCGCGGAGCGTGAAGGCTGAGCTCAGAGACAATCTGGTCCGAGCCCTCACACGCGGCGACGA
>JBCAXI010000465.1:0-2170 GCA_038534175.1 Planctomycetota bacterium
GCGACACGCCCGACCTCACCCGCCCCGACGCGAGCGACGTGCCGATGGAAGAACGCACGTTCGGCGTTGGGGGACAGATCCTTCGGAATCTGGGGCTTCGGCGGTTACGCTTGCTGACGAACAGCCGCCGGGACCTTCCGGGCCTGGAGGCGTTCGGGCTCGAGATCGTCGAGCGTGTGCCGATCGACCCCGACTGATTGAGGACTCGCATCGTGAACCGACCACTCCGCCTTGCCGCGCTCGCGCTCGCGCTGCTGACGCCGCTCGCGCTCGCGCAAAACACCGAGCCCAGTTCGACCGAGCCCAAGCCCACCGAGCCCAAGCCGGTTCCCACGCCGGAAAGGGCGCCGGAGTCCACACCGCCAGCCGAGACACCTGAGGCCGAACCGAAAGCCACCGAGCCCGATCTCCCGCCGGGCCTCGACCCCGAGACCGCCAAGCGCATCCGCGAGGCGCGCCAGCGCGCCGCCGAGCTGCGCGAGAATCGCCCGAGCGCGGGCGCGCCCGGCGCACCGGCATCGGGCGCCCCGAGCACGGGGCCGACACTGACGCCCGAGATGCGCGAACGCCTCAAGGCCGCGGGCATCGATCCGGACTCGGTCGGACGCCCGCGCACCGGCGGCGCCACCGGCATGCCCGCGATGCCCGGCGCTTCAGGCGCGCCCGGCATGCCCGGCCCATCCATGCCCACCATGCCGAACATGTCGGGGATGGGCGCCGCGGGCGCGACGGGCGCTGCGCGACCCGGCGCGGGTGTCGGCGCCGACGCGATGTCGCGTCTCTCGCCCCCCGGCCCGCCGCCGACGAACTCGACCGTGCCGAACATGGCGCCCGGCGCGCGCACGCCCGAGCCGCCCGAGGCCCCGCCCATCTCGCCCGATGACGCCGACGCCGTGCTCGAGAAGCTGATGGGCACGTGGGACCTGGCGATTCGTTTGTACGAGCAGGGCCGCCCCAAGCCCGCGACCACCGGACGCAGCGTCTTCGAGCGCGTCGCGGCGAACACGTTTGTCCGCGAGACCTTCAGCGGCCAATACGGCAGCGAGGCGGTCGAGGGCATCGGCTACACCGGCTACGACCAGGCCTCACAGCGCTTCACCATGGCCTGGCTCGACTCCACCACCGGCACCATCGCGACCGCCAAGGGCACGTACGACCCAGACATGGAGATGCTGACGTTCGCCGGCCTCTACGACGGCGCCACCCCGCCCATGGAGACACGCACGACCATCACGCTCGGCCAGACCGACCGGCACGTGTTCACCTTCAAGCTCGTCCAGCCCAATGGCGCCGAGTTGACGATCTACGAGATCATCTACCGCCGCGCCGCCGAAGCGTCGGAGTAAAGGCGTGCGCGACTCTCTCGCGCGCCAGTTGATTTACAGCCGCTCGAAGCTTGGCAGCTCACCCACCAGAGGCGTGCAGTAGTCAAACCACTTCGCCGTGACCCCGCTCGTGCCCTCGAGAAACCCGGGATCCATGTGCTTGGTCTTTGCCGCCACGTCTCGCAGCTCGATGCGCTTCATCTCGACCGCGTAGTGCGCGTCCGGCTCGATGGGGCTCGTGCGGATGATCGCGATGGATCCGTCGACATCGCCCGACGCCGCGATCCTGGCCGCGAATCGCCCTGAGGCGCGCGCCTCGGCCCGGTCGATCGGCGAGGCGTCGGGGTGGCAGCGCTGCAGGTAGCCGAACGTGTCGGCCCGCACGCGCGGCGCCTTGCCTCCCACGGGCGTCAGCTTCTTCTTGAGGATCTCGCTGAGCTGGTCGCCCAAGGCGCCCGAGCCCGAGAGCTGCGCGTTGCCGTGCGCGTCGGTCTCGCCCTGGATGAGCTTGGCCCCGATCGACACGCCCTCATCGTCCTGGATGCCCTCGCTCACCGCGATCTGGCAGCGCCCGAGCCGCGACATCACCGCGTCCACCTCGCCGACAAACCGGTCCATGTCGAACGCGACCTCGGGCACGTAGATCAGATGCGGGCCCAACTCGGTGTCGTCGTGCGAGCGCCGCGCCAGCGCCGCGGCCGCCGTCAAGAAACCCGCGTGCCGACCCATCACCACATTGATCTTCACGCCCGGGATCGAGGCGTTGTCCAGCGCGTCGGCCATGCACGCGGTCGCGACGAACCGCGCCGCCGATGGAAAGCCCGGCGTGTGGTCGTTCACCGGCA
>JBCAXI010000466.1:0-2156 GCA_038534175.1 Planctomycetota bacterium
AGGACATCGCGAACTCGATTATCAAGTACCACGAGGGTGTCCCGGTCACGATCGGACAGGTCGCCGAGGTTCGGCTTGGCCCGGCGCTCAAGCGAGGCACCGCGTCCGAGGGTGCGGAACCTGCGGTGATGCTCTCGATCCAAAAGTCACCCGGCACCAACACGCTGGCGTTGACCGACAGCCTCGACGCCCTGTTCGATCAGTTCGAACCGACGTTGCCCGCAGGTGCCGTGCTCAACCGCGATGTGGTCCGCCAGTCGCACTTCATCGACCGTGCGGTCAACAACGTCAGCAAGGTCCTCGCCGAAGCGATCGTCATCGTGCTCTTGGTGCTGGTGTTGTTCCTCATGAATCTCCGGGCCACGCTCATCACGCTGACCGCGATCCCGATCTCGCTCGCGGTCGGCCTGCTCATGATGGACGCCCTGAACTTGGGCCTGAATGTCATGACGCTCGGCGGCCTGACGGTGGCCATCGGTGTGCTTGTAGACGACGCGATCATCGATGTGGAGAACGTCTTCCGTCGATTGAAGCAGAACCGTGGCCTACCGGGGGGCGATCGACGGGCGTTCGTGGAAGTCATCTTCGACGCGAGCAACGAGATCCGCCCGGCGATGGTGTTCGCGACCGTCATCATCGTGATGGTCTTCGTGCCGCTGCTCTTCCTGCAGGGTCTCGAAGGCCGATTCTTCCAGCCGCTCGCGCTGACGTACATGATCTCGATCCTCGCGTCGCTCGCCGTGGCCCTGACGGTTGTACCCGCGATGTGCCGGTTCCTGCTCAAGGGGCGGCTGGGCGGCAAGCACGAGGACCGCGACGGCTTCCTCGTTCGACTGCTCAAGCGCAGTTACGAGCCGGCGCTGCGAACGGCGATCCGGCTCCGAGTCTGGGTGCTCGGAACCGCGGGCGTTATCACCGCCGCGGCTCTGATGCTCGCGAGCACCTTCGGCAGCTCGTTCCTCCCGTCGTTCAACGAGGGCACGTTCACCGTCTTCCTACTCGCGCCTCCGGGCACCTCGATCGTCGAGAGCGACCGTCTCGCGACCGAAGTCGAGAAGCAACTCGTCGAGATTGGAGGCGTGCGGTCTGTCTCGCGCCGCACCGGTCGAGCCGAGCGTGACGAACACGCCGAGCCGGTGAGCAACTCCGAGATCGAGGTCACGGTCGAAGCCGGGCGGGACCGCTACGAGGTCCGTGAGGAGATCGACCGCATCCTCGGGTCGATTCCTGGTATCACCACGATGGTCGGCCAGCCGATCGAGCACCGCCTGAGCCATGTGCTTTCCGGCACACCTGCTGCGATCGCGATCAACGTGTTCGGCGAGAACCTCTCCGAGCTACGACGCGTCGCCAAGGAGATCGAGGGCGAGGTGCAAACCCTGCCGGGTGCTCGCGATGTGAACGCCAACCGCGAGGTCATGACCACGTCGCTGCCGATCCGCTACCGCCACGCCGAACTCGCGGCCGTCGGGCTCAGCCCAGCCGATGCCGCCGAGCAGGTGCGCGAAGCGATCTATGGCGAGGTTGTGGACACCGTCAGTCAGGGCGTGCGTCAGTACGATCTCGTTGTCAGACTTGCTCCCGAAGAGCGGGAATCGATCGCGCAGGTCCGCGACCTGCTGCTCCGCGGGCGCGGCGGGGCGACGGTACGTCTGAGCGATGTCGCCGATATTGGCCCGGAGCGATCGAGCAACCTCATCACTCGCGAGAACGCCCAGCGAAAGGCCGTCGTCTCGCTCAATGTCGCAGAGGGCTCGAACCTCGGCGATCTCGTCGCACAGGTGCAGGAACGCGTCGACCCCATCGCTCAGGAGGCCGGGATGACCGTATCTTACGGCGGACAGTTCGAGGCGCAGCAGTCGGCGTCACGAACGATCCTCGTCGCGGGCGTGGCCGTCGCGCTCATCATGTTGATGCTGCTTCAGATCTCCACCGGTTCGATGCGGGCGGCGGTGCTCGTCATGCTCAACATGCCGCTCGCGCTCATCGGCGGCATCGCCGCGATCTACATCAGCGAGGGCGGAGGTCCGATTGCGAACACGCTCGCCCTCATAGGCATCGGCGGCCCGTACATCCCACCGGTGATCTCGATCGCGAGCTTGGTCGGCTTCATCACCCTCTGCGGCAGCGCGGGCCGCACCGGCGTCCTGCGCGGC
>JBCAXI010000467.1:0-2154 GCA_038534175.1 Planctomycetota bacterium
GTTCGCCGTCACGGGCGCCGGCACGTTCTTCGGCGGGGACGAGACGCAACCGGCGGTGGGTGAGAAGGGGCGACTCGAGACGGTCGACGAGCATCGGCTCGAGATGGTGTGCGGGCGCTCGGCCCTTCCGCTCGCCGTCGAGACGCTCCGCAACTTCCATCCGTACGAGGAGCCCCCGATCGACGTCTACGACCTGCGTCCCGCGCCCGAGCGCGCGCTGGGTGTGGGCCGTCGGCTCGTGCTGGACCAGCCCGCCACGCTCGCCGAGCTCGGCCAGCGCCTTCGGGTTGGGCTGGGGCACTCGCGGATCAAGCTCGCCCCGCCCGACGCCGCGGAGCGCACCGTCACCCACATCGGCGTTGTGCCCGGGGCCGGGGAGGACCTCTACGCGATCGCGCGCGACGAGGGGTGCGAGGTCTTCGTGACCGGCGAGATGCGTCACCACTCGGTGCTCGCCGCGCTGCACGATGATCTGTGCGTGCTGCTCGCCGGGCACACCAACACCGAGCGCGGCTACCTGCCGCACCTCGGCGCTCGGTTGCACAAGGCGATGCCGGAGGTCGCGTTCCAGGTCAGTCAGCGCGACGCCGATCCGCTGCGCGTGGTGTAGCCCGCTCGGGGCGTGCTGATCAGGGCCAGGCGGCGATCGGCGTGCCGAAATCGATGCGTCCGCGATCGCTGAACGACACGCTGGGCCGGTAGACCCGCGCGTCGAACGCCACATCGGCCAGCTCGCCCGGGGTGAGGTAGACCACCTTGCCCTCGAGGCGGTAGGGAATCTCCGAGCCGGTTGGATCCTCGACACGGTCGAGCGAGAACGCCGCCGGCACGCGGATCTGCTGCGTGCCGAACCGTCGCAGCGTGGCCTCGGGCTGCCGGGCGCCGTCGAACACGCGCCGCCCATCGAGGTACAGGGCGTACTCGATCGACTTTAGCGGCAGCTCGACCTCGTTGGTGTTGACCGCGTCGAGCGTGAAGTCAATCACGACGCCCTGGCTCGTGCGCTCGGCAACGCGGGCGTCGGCGACGCTGATCTGCGGGGCGGCGTAGCGCGAGCACGCCGACAGACACGCCGCCGACCACACGCAAACAACAATCATCAGGGTTCGACCCGGTGCACGCATCGGCGCAGCCTAGCGAGCGCCGCGGTTCGGGCGGTCAGGGCGCGAGCATCCCGGGCGCGAGCGAGACCCATTGCCCGTTGGTCGCGTTGTGCATGTACTGGTCATCGAGCGAGGCGGCCGCGAGGTGCAGGTCGCGGGAGTGGTTCACGTAGCCGATCCACTGCCCGCCCAGCCAGCAGAGCACCGCGAGCCCCACCCAGGCGCCGATCTCGGCGACCCCATGCCGTCGAGCGCGGAGCAGGATGAACGCCGAGAGCGTCACGGTCCCGATCTTCCACCCGATGAGCGCGACGGGCGAGCCCGCGTTGATGATGATCCGCGCCAGTGGGTTCGACTCGAGCATCCCCCCGTGCGTCAGGAACATCAGCGTGAGGTAGAGGTCCACCACGCTCAGCACGATGATCGCGGCGACCAGCAGGCACACCCGCGGCGAACGCCGAAGACGCACCAGGCGATCCAGCCAGGGCTCCCGAGCCACGCGCGAGCCGGATCCGTCGAGCGATCCGGCCAAGTCGCGGCCGGGCGTTGAGAGCGTCATCCCCATCGCGGGGGGATCGGTTGCCACCCCGATCCGCCTGAGTGCCTGGGCCGCGCGCACCACGGGTTCGATGGCAACCGTGCGTTCTACGAGGACGTATTCGGCATGTGAACGGGTTCCAAGCCCCGGTATCGTCGCCGACGTCGTCCAAGCGTCACGCACGCGTCAGTCGCCGTGGCACGGAGTAGCCGATGACCCATTGCGGGTCTGCAATCATCACGGTGGGGCCGATCTCTTCAGAAGAGGTCGCCGGGCCACAGGGCTACCTTCCCCGGGGTCCTCAGGAGCGCACGTTGGCGATCAGCTTCAAGCGACCGGCTCGATGGACGCCCTGGCGAGCGCCGAGTGCGTTGGCCTTATCGACGACCCATTCGACGGCCGTTTGGGTCGCACTGCTCGCGGTGTTCTTGGTGACGCCGCCCGCGAGGGCCCAGTTCGACAACCCCGTCTATGCCGACGACTCGCCCACCGCGAGCGTGTCGCGCGCGGTGG
>JBCAXI010000468.1:0-2138 GCA_038534175.1 Planctomycetota bacterium
AGGTCAACCCCGGCTCCGTCATCCTCTCCGGCGAGATGATGCTCCGATACATGGGCTGGACCGAGGCCGCCGACCACATCATCAAGGGCATCGAGGGCGCCATCGCCGCCAGAACCGTCACCTACGACTTCGAGCGACTCATGGACAACGCCACACTCCTCAAGTGCTCCGAGTTCGGGGACGCCATCATCCAGCACATGGGGTGAACGCCGAAGGCACGTCACAATGCCGGACACCCGTGAACTAACCGATGCAGAACGCAACCGGGTCACCGCCTTGTGTGATCTTGCATTGCGGTTTGCCGAGGATGGCTGGGCGACCCTTTATCCAGAAACACCCATTGGCTGGAACACAATTGACTTTTGGCGATACGAGGGTCAGTACCCCCGAGACTTTGCGAGCAAACGCGAGTGGGATATCGCCTGTTGCTATACCTTTGCAATCCAATGCTGCCAGAAGTACTCCGAGATCAGATTAGTTGCATCAAATCGATCTGGCCACTGGTCCCCTGCACTCTTGCACGAACGGCTACGCAGCCCGATAGGAGTTCGTGAGTTAGACAACCACATTTGCTACGCCCACGCAATCGAGGACTGGACCCCGGAGAGCGATCTCAGACCGGGCCTCTCGTCGTGCGTCGAAGAAGTCAGCGAACTACTCGCGGAATTGATGGGTCCTCCAGGAACGGTCGCTCTTCACCGCGCAGCGAGCATCTTGGAGTACAGGGAATTACCGTTCGTCGCGGATCTGCTTGGCGACCCTGACATTTGAAGGCGGGTGCCACGGCTTGACCCGAAGGGCAAGCCGTGCTGCTCACGCACAACGCTAGGGTTGCCGCTGCGCGGTCAACCCGTGGCACCCGACACTGACTCATGATGTGCGAGAAACACCCCACACCCACCACCCCCGCGCGCAACCTCTCCGCCTGACCCCCATCCCCCCTTGCCCAACCCCGCCGCCACAGCGCCATCCGGGCATGAACGCGCCACCACCACTCGACACGCCCCCACAACCCAAGGAGTAAAACCGCGGCGCCCCGGCCCCCAATAACAGATACGCCGCCTTCACGACCCACCCCGGAAGCCCCGCCATGCCCACCAACACCCCCGACAAGCCCTCCCGCATCGCCTTCCCCGTCTGGCTCGCCATGGGCGCCGCCATGGGTTCCGCGTTCGGCGTCGTCTTCGGCGTCGCTCTCGACAACATCGCCCTCGGCGTCGCCCTCGGCCCCGCCTTCGGCGTCAGCATCGCCCTCGCCCTCGCGGTCGCCACAGGCGCCCTCGGCGCCAAGCCCGACGACAACGCAGACCAGAACACGAGCAACGACGCGCCCTCGGACAGCTAGCTCGGCCCCCTAAAATCACGTCCCATCGTGAAAGGGCCGCGCCGCATGAATGTCCTCGTCTTCGGTTCCACCGGCCCCACCGGGCGCCAGCTCGTCGACCAGGCCCTCGCCCGCGGCCACCGCGTCACCGCCTTCGCCCGCACCCCCGCCAAGCTCGACCTCCAGCACGACCAACTCACCATCGCCCAGGGCGACGCCACCGACCCCGACGCAGTCGCCCGCACCCTCGCCGAGCAGGACGCCGTCCTCTGCGCCATCGGCGCCCCCGGCCTCGACAAATCCCGCATCCGCGCCCGCGCCACCCGCGTCATCGTTGACGCGATGCGCGACGCCGCCGTCAAACGCCTCGTCTGCCTCTCCGCCCTGGGCGTCGCCGACAGCCGCGCCGCCCTCCCCCTCTCGCTGAAGATCATCATCCCCCTCCTCCTCCGCCACGCCTTCGCCGACCACGAGGAGCAGGAGCGCATCCTCAAAGACAGCGCCCTCGACTGGACCGTCGTCCGCCCGCCCTACCTCACCAACGGCCCACGGACCGCCAACTACCAGCACGGCTTCACCACCCGCCCCGCCGGCGCCAAGCTCCGCATCTCACGCGCCGACGTCGCCGACTTCATGCTCAACCAACTCGAAGACGACACCTACCTCCGCCGCGCCGCCGCCGTCACCACCTGACCGCGCAACCACCACCCCCGCGCGCAACCTCGCCGACCTACCAACGAATCGACTTGCCCACAACAGCCGTCACGTCACCATCCGGGCATGATCGCGCAACCACTCGACACGGCACCGGCGA
>JBCAXI010000469.1:0-2135 GCA_038534175.1 Planctomycetota bacterium
CCGACGCGATGCCATCGAACGCGACCCTGCTCATCGACGACTGCCACGGCGTCGCCGCGATGGGCGAGGGTGGGCGGGGCGTGCTGACTCGGGCTCAGATCGATCCGGCACGCGTCGTGCTGACGACCACGCTCGCCAAGGGCGTGGGTGCCGCCGGCGGCGTCGTGGTCGCCCCGACTGATCTCATCGAGTGCGCGCGTCGCCACGCGAGCGCCTACGTCTGCACCACGCCGATCGCACCCGCGCTCGCGATGGGCGCCGTCGCGGCGATCCACGCCATTGATCACGAGCCGTGGCGGTTGCGGCGCCTACAGAAATTGGTCCACCGCCTCGACGAGCACTGCGAGCGCCTCGCGCTGACCACGCCAGCACGCCGAGGCGCTCCCATCGCAGCCTTCACGCTCGGTAGCGGCGCGACCATGCGCCGTCTGCACGAGGAACTCATCGCCGAACAATGGCTCGTGCCGCTCATCGAGTACCCAAACGGACCGAGCGAGCGTTACTTCCGCCTGTCGGTCAACGCCGACCACACGCTCGACGACCTCGACCAACTCTTCGAGACCATCGACGCCGCGCGGCGTGACGCGAGCAAGGAGTAACCAACATGCGGCACACGACCCTGACACCACTCGCGCTCTGCGCATCGGCCGTGGCGGCCGTGGCCAACACCCGCCAGCCGGCGGAACGGCCTTCCGTTCTGCCGCCCGCGATCACTCAACCCGACACGCCCGCATGGAAGACCGTCGCAGGCGAGCCAGAACGTCACCGGCTCCAACTCGTCATTCGCACGCCCGTCGAAGTCGCCGGACAGCTCACGTTCGATCGCTGGGCGTTTCGCCACGGCGCCGAGTACTTCTACCCCGCCAGCACCATCAAGCTCTTCGCGGCGATCGCGGCGGTCGAACGCTTCAACGACCTCGCCGAGCGGCACGGCGCCGAGTGGCCGCTCACGACGACACTTCGCTGGCACGACGGCCCCGATTCGGCCCATGGAGCTGCCACGACAACACTCGAGCGCGAGACACGCAAGCTGTTCGTGGTCTCCGACAACCCGGCGTACAACCGATGCTACGAGTTTGCGGGACGAACCCACATCAACCAGCGCGTCCGCGCCATCGGATGCCACTCGACGCGGATCGCGCACCGGCTCAGCGTGGGACGGACCGCCGAGCAGAACCGCCGAACGCCCCGCGTCGAGATCGTCGAAGACGAGGACGTCGTCGCGGCCGCGCCGGCGCAGCGCTGCGACCTCACCCTCACCAACGAGGGCGTGCCCGGGCTGCGAGTGGGCTCGGCGCGCATCGCGGGAGGCGCGCGCCTCGAAGAGCCGCTGGACTTCACCGGCTTCAACGCGACCTCGCTCGACGACCTGCAGACCACGCTCATCGCCCTCACGGAGCCCGCGAGCGATGCGCACGCCGCACTGCGGCTGTCGCGAACGCAGAGAGCCCGTCTGGTCGAGGCTGCCACGATTCTACCTTGCCAATCGCCCGATCCGATCTACAACTCCGTGTCGTACCCCGACGGCTACGTCAAGTTTCTGCTGCCCGGATTGCTCCGGGTTAGACCACTCGACGAGTGGCGCATCACCAACAAAGTCGGCCTCGCCTACGGCTTCGTCACTGAGAACGCGCGCGTGGAGCACGTTCCAACAGGCCGACGACTGTTCGTCGCGGCCACGCTCTACACCAATCCCAACGAGACGCTCAACGATGGCGTCTACGCCTACGACGACCTCGCCCTACCGTTCCTGAGTGATCTGGGCGAGAGCGTGGGCCGCGCACTCGTGGCCCTCGAAGAACCCGCACCGCCCAAGTAAAAGCGGCCGCCCCCAAAGGAGCGGCCGCGAGCAATCAGGCGAGCGGTTGCTGTTAGTTGATCGGGGTGCCGGGATCGCCGTCGCAGCCGCCCGACCACTCGGCGAGGTAGCACGAGAAGTCAGACAGATCAACGCCATCGCCGCCCGAGCCTGGATTGCAGGCGCCCGACGTCGTGATGTCGGCGAAGGGCGACGAGACGGCCCATTCGGCTAGGTAGCACGAGAAGTCAGACAGATCGATCAGGCCGTCCTGGTTGGCGCCGGGCGCACAGCTCTACGATTTCTCGTGGGACGAGGCGAACCAGCGTCTGGCGGT
>JBCAXI010000470.1:0-2118 GCA_038534175.1 Planctomycetota bacterium
GGCTTTCGATCGGGAGCCAGTGCCCAGTCCCTAGTCCCTTGTGCCTCCACGCGTCAGTCGAGGCCGCGCTCGAAGCGGTCGCGCATCGATGGGTCGTAGGTGATGACGGCGGCGTCGCCGAAGTTGTGCGGGTGGTCGATCGGGAGGCCGAGCGAGGGGAGGTCCTTGCCCTGGACGAGCACGATGGCGCCGGGCGGGGGTTCTTGGAAGGCGGAGGGAGAGCCGTAGTAAATGGGCTTGGGCCAGACGTCGATCATGAGGTAGAGCTGACCGGCGCGGGGTGGGTGGCGGAGGGCCTCGTAGATCTCGGTGTGTGGGTTTTGTGCTCGGAGGTTGGTGATGTGCTGGGCGGTGTCGATCCATTGTTGCTCGGCGCGGTCGGCGTCCTTGATGACGCCGAAGGCGAGGCCGACGGCGCCCGCGAGAAGGGCAAGGCATGTCAGGACGGTCCACGCGCGCGAGTCGCCCTGTCGGATGCGCGGCGCCGACCAGCGTGTGATCCACAACGCGCACGGCAGCGCCAGCGCGGGCCAGAGATGCATCATGTAGCGGTCGCGCTTGTCGGCGAAGAGCGCGAGCAGGAGCATCCAGGCGCCGATCCAGACGAGTGTGAAGGAGAGCGCAGGGCGCGTGGGGCGGGATGAGGTGGGGCGTCTCAGGATGAGCGTGGCGATGGCGAGGTAGAGGAGGAGTTGCCAGGGCCACCATTCGCGTGCGATGAAGTAGAAGTACCACCACCACGGTCGGCGCCCGAAGCCGCCGTCGCCGACGCCTCGGGAGACGATCTCGCGGCCGAGGTACTGGCTGGTGAAGAGGTCGCCGTGAATGGCGTGCATGGAGAGGTGCCACGGGAGATTGACGGCCAGCGCGGCGGGGATCGAGATCGCCAGCCAGGCGGCCAGGCGCGGGCGTTGCGTCGTCAGCAGCCAGAGGGCGAGGATCGGAATCGCTAGTAACGCGAAGAAGGGTTTGCACAGGGTGGACAGGCCGACGGCGACGCCGGCGGCGAGCATCCATGTGGCGGCGCGCACGCCGGAGGCGTTTCGGCGCCAGGCCTCGACGACGCAGACGACCGCGAGCAGAATGAACAGGACGGTCCAGTAGTCGAGCACGAGGCGGTTGAGGTGCTTGATCATGGGCCAGGTGAGCGCGACGAGCATGCCGACGATGAGTGCGGCCGAGCGCCCGGCGAGTCGGCGGGCGATGTGGACGCTGGCGAGCATGACAGCGACGGCCGCGAGGAGCTGGGGCAGGCGGATGGCCCAGAGTTCGTGGCCCGCGATGGACATGAAGATGGCGTGGATCCAGATGACGAGTGGGGGCTTGTTGAAGTAGGGCATGTCGCCGGCCATGGGCGTCCACCACTGGCCGGTCCGGACCATCTGCCATCCGACGCCGGCGTAGAGGGCGGTGTCGACCTTGTAGCCGCCGATGGTGAGGCGAGCGAATGCGAGGCCGAGGGTGGTGAGGGCGGGGAGCGCGTAGGGGCGCGAGCGCATCCATGTCATGCGCGCAGAAGAGCGCCGCGCGGAGTTGGCCGCGCGGCGCTGCATCGCGTTGGCGTCGCTTGCCGGGTGATCGCTCACGGGATGGAGACGATACCGGCGTGGACGCGGATGGGTGTGGGAGCAGCCGCTGTGCGGCTGATTGGTTGGGACCCCTCATCGACCCGCCTTTCGGCGGGCCACTTCTCCCCCCAAGGGGAGAAGAAGGGGAAAGGTATGGAACGCGGTGGGCGTGTTAGGCGCGGCGGCGGCGGGTGGTGATGAGGGCGCCGGCGGCGAGGGCGGCAAGGGAAGCGGGGGCGGGGATGGTGGGGAAGCGGATGTCGTCGACCCAGAGCTCCTGGCCGCCGATGGAGAAGCCGTTGATGGGTGCGCTGGAGAGGGTGACGCGGCCGGAGTTGGGACCGGTGGGAAGGACGGCGACATTGGCACCGCCGATGATGGCGCCGTTGAGCGGGAGGAAGCTGCCGACGAGGCCGGAGCTGCCGCCGTTGACGCGGAGCTCTTGGGTGCCGCCGAACTCGCCGTAGAAGAAGGTGACGGAGGTAGCGGGGGCGCCGAACTGGCTGGTGAACCCGATGCCGAGGTGGGCGTTGTTGACGTTGGCTTCGCG
>JBCAXI010000471.1:0-2116 GCA_038534175.1 Planctomycetota bacterium
ACTCGCTGCCGAGGCCCGGGAAGGCGTGGGCGATCTCGACCGCGGTCTCGTTCTGTCGGACCGACTCGGGGAGCCACCCCCAGACGCGATCGAAGCCGAGCCAGACGGTGGTGCCGATCAGCACAACGCCGACCGCCGGCGAGAGCCCGATCAGCTTGTGGCGGAGCGTCCAGGCGAGCACATGCGGGAACGCGAGCCGCACGAGCCAGAACGCGAGCAGGAGGCCGCCGACGATGGCACCGATGAAGACGCTATTGCCGATGAGGCCCGGTTCGGGCCCGAGAGGTTCCCACGCGCCGGCGAGCACAACGAGCACGATCACGACGGCGACAAGATTTGCCGACCACTGCAGACCGCGGGCGACCAACGACGGGAGCCACGGTTTGGCGAGATAGAACGCGCCGAACGCAGCGATGATCAGTCCACCAATCACGTGCAGCCAGATCGCGATCGCGATACCACCGAGCACCAGAGCCGCTGCGCCGACCGTGCGGAGCACTTTGATCCGTGGACGGAAGCCCATCAGTACATGCGCGGCGGCTGGCAGGATCGTCAACGCGATGATGATCGATGCGATCAGCGCGAAGGTCTTGGTGTAGGCCAGTGGCTTGAACAGCTTGCCCTCGGCGGCCTCCATCGTGAAGACCGGCAAGAAGCTGACGACGGTCGTGGCGACCGCGGTGAGCACCGCCCCGCCCACTTCGCTGGTCGCGCGGTAGATCACGTCGATGGTGGGCTCTTTGCTCTCTGCCTTCTCCGACTCTTCGAGGCGGCGAAGGATGTTCTCGCTGAGCACGATGCCCATGTCCACGATCGTGCCGATGGCGATCGCGATGCCTGAAAGGGCGACGATGTTGGCGTCAACGCCGAACGCCTTCATACCGATGAAGGTCATCAGCACGGTGATGGGGAGCATGGCCCCGATCAGCAGGCTGCTCCGCAGGTGCATGACCATAAGAACCACAACGATGATCGTGACAAGCACCTGCTGCGAGATTGCCGCGTTCAGGGTCTGCAGCGTCTCGCGGATCAGGCCCGAGCGGTCGTAGAACGGCACGATGGTGACACGGCTCTCGGTGCCGTCGGCGAGGACCTTCGTCGGCAGCCCGGAGGCGATGTCGGCGATCTTGTCCTTGACCCGCTGGATCGTCGCCATCGGGTTCTCGCCGTAGCGGACGACGACCACGCCGCCGACCGCTTCCACACCCGCCTTGGTCAGCACACCGCGACGCAGCGCCGGCCCGAGGGACACCTTGGCGATGTCGCTGACAAGGATGGGCTGGCCGTCCCGTGCCGTGATCGCGGCTTGTTCGAGGTCGTCCACGCTCTCGATGAACCCGAGGCCCCGGACGATGTACTCGGCGCGGTTGACCTCGATCGTGCGTGCGCCGACATCGAGGTTGCTCTGGCGTACCGCACCGATGACCTGCTGGAGAGAAATGCCCGCAGCCCGCATCGCGTCGGGGTCGACATCGACCTGGTACTCCTGCACGAATCCGCCGATTGAGGCGACCTCGGAGACCCCTTCCACGCCGGCGAGTTTGTACTTGACGATGAAGTCCTGGATGGACCGGAGTTCTTCGGGGCCCCACCCGCCGGTGGGGTTGCCGTCCTCGTCCCGGCCTTCGAGCGTGTACCAGAAGACCTGACCGAGCGCGGTCGCGTCGGGGCCGAGCGCGGGCGAGACGCCGGGCGGCAGCGTGCCGGCTGGGAGCGAGTTGAGCTTCTCCAGCACGCGCGAGCGTGACCAGTAGAAATCGATGCCGTCCTCGAAGACAACGTAGATCGTTGAGAAGCCGAACACGGAGTAGCTTCGGATGTCCTTGACGCCCGGGATGCCGAGCATCGCGACGGTCATCGGATAGCTGATCTGGTCGTCGATGTCCTGCGGGCTGCGGCCGGGCCACTCGGTGAAGACGATCTGCTGGTTCTCGCCGATGTCGGGGATCGCGTCCACGGGCACGGGGTCACGGGGCAGATCGCCGAGATCCCAATCGAACGGCGCAACGAGGACGCCCCAGAAGAGTGTGCCGATCAGGACGATCGCAACCACGAGCTTCTGTTCGAGGCAGAAGCGGATCAGGGCGTTGAGCGGACCGCGCGGGGGTGGCGGTTG
>JBCAXI010000472.1:0-2111 GCA_038534175.1 Planctomycetota bacterium
GGCGCCAACCGATCTGTTGGAGCTTGAGTCGTTCGATCTCGTGCTGCTGCGCGACGTGCCTTCGGAGGCGCTGCCGACGGCCGCCGCGCCCGCGCTCGCGGCATATGTGCGTGATCTGGGGGGCGGGCTGGCGATGATCGGTGGGGCGAACAGCTTCGGCGCGGGCGGGTGGAAGGGGTCGCCGCTCGAGCCGGTGCTGCCGGTCTCGCTCGACCTGCCCGAGCGGCTCGTGTCGCCCGAGGCGGCGATCGTGTTTGTGCTGGACAACTCGGGCTCGATGGGCTGGGCGGTGATGGGCTCGTCGCGGACCAAGCAGCAGATCGTGAACGACGCGACGGCGCTGGCGGTGCGCACGATGGATCGGCGCGATCTGGTGGGCGTGATCGCGTTCAACCAGTCGCCGCGCGTGATCGTGCCGCTGGGCACCAATGAGGATCCCGACCGCTCGATCGCGCGGATCCGCTCGATCTCGCCGGGCGGTGGCACCGACATCGGCCCTGCGCTCGAAGAGGCGCGGCGCCAGCTCCGATCGAGCGACGCGAAGGTGAAGCACGTGATCCTGCTCTCCGACGGGCAGTCGATGGCGCCGGAGGTGCTGCCCGCGATGGCGGCGCGGATGCAGCGCGAGGGCATCCGCGTGTCGACGATCGCGGTGGGGCAGGAGGCCGATCTGCCGACGATGCGATCGATCGCGGACAATGGCGAGGGCACGTTCTATGAGGTGATGAACCCGAACCGCCTGCCGCGCGTGTTCGTCAAGGCGGTGCGTGTGGTGCGCACGCCTTTGATCCGCGAGCAGCGGTTCTCGCCGGTGATGCTGCGTCCTGATGACGCGTTGGCGTTGCCGCTGGGGTCCTCGCCGCCGCCGCTCGAGGGTCTGGTGCTGACGACCGCGCGGGAAGAGTTGGGCGTGCGCGACGTCCTCGCGACGCCAGAGGGCGAGCCCGTGCTATCGGTGTGGCGCGTGGGCCTGGGACAAGTGGCGGCGTTCACCTCCGACGCAAGCGTCTGGGCCGAGCCGTGGATCGAGCCGGGCGTGTTCGACCGATTCTGGACGAACCTGGCGCGGACGCTCGCGCGCCCGGGCTCGACGAGTCCGGCCGATTTGCGTCTCTCGGTGGACGGCAATCGGTTGCGGCTGCAGGTCGAGATGACCGACGAGAACGGGGCGCCGCGCGATGGGTTGAGCGTGACGGCGACGGTGTATGGGCCCGACGGTGGGGGACGCGAGGTCACGCTGACGCCGTCGGCGCCGGGTGTGTACGAGGGCGAGTCGCTGACCGACGGCTCGGGTGTGCACGTCGCGGTGGTGAAGCCGCGGGATGACGGACGGGCGCTGGCGCCCGCGCTGGCGGGTGTGAGCGTGTCGTCCCAGAGCGAGCTTCGGCGGCTGGAGAGCGACGAGGCGCTGCTGTCGCGTCTGGCCGAGGCGGGCGGCGGCCGCGTCCTGGATCTGGATGCGCTGGACCCGGCGGAGTTGTTCGATCGCTCCGAGCTACCGCCCCGGACGGCCGAGACGCCGTTGTGGCCGGTGCTGTTGGCGTGGACGCTTGTGGTGGCGCTGTTGGACTTTGCGACGCGGCGCGTGGCGTGGGATCGATGGCTGAGCCCGAACTTTGGTGGCGATTGGCGCGAGGAGGCGAGGCGGAGCGTCGCCGATCGGAGCCGGGCGGCCGCGACCGCTGTGGGCGGGCTGCGCGGCGCGTTGCGTCGGAGTGCGGATGACCAGGCCGACGCGACGGCGATCGCGTTCGACCAACGGGACGCCGAGGCCGCCTCGCGTGCGCAGGTCGAGCGCATCCGGGCCGAGCGATTGGCGGAGGTGCGCGAGCAGGCCAAGCGGTCTCGCAAGGCGTCGGGTGCGACGGAGATCGATCCAGCTCCGATCGTCGACGCGACGGAGCCGAGTGACGATGAGGGGGCCTTGGGGTTGCTGGCGGCGAAGCGACGCGCGCGCGAGCGGTACGAGCCGGAAGACGAGAGCTGAGAGCCTAGACGCGCACGCCGAAGAGGCTGTGGCGTTCGGCGTCTTCGATGCGCACGGGCGTGATGGAGCCAACGAGCGCGTTCGCCTCGGATGCCGCGGCGTCGAAGAACACGATGAGATCGCC
>JBCAXI010000473.1:0-2108 GCA_038534175.1 Planctomycetota bacterium
CCCGTGTATGGGCGTCGCGATAATCGCGGCAAGTCCACAACACAGCGGTCGCCCTCGGATCCAGCACCAAATGCTGAGCAGCACGATCGGTGTAACGGCGTAAGTCGCCGTCAGCTCCACGTCCGCGATGCCAACCAGTCCGAACCAGTTCTGCTCTTTGGGCACGATGAACGCGAGCACGCCGAGCGAGGCCGCGCCCATGATCTGTGCGCGCGGCGCCCGCAGCACGGCACCCGCGATCTTCGTGATGTAGCACACGTTCGCGGCAGCGACACCTAACGCGACGAGCAGCACCACCATCGAGCACCAAGGCGATCGCACAACAAGAGCAAAGGGAATCCAGAACACGCTGTAGAGCGACCCAAACGCCTCGAGGTAGGGGTCGCCCACGAACAGCAAGGGATCGGCCAGCGAGAGCGCGTGGACCAGATACTGGGCCTGGTCGCTCGCTCCGAAGTGGTAGCCGCAGAACAGCAACGCGATCGCCGCGACCGCCAGCGAGCCGGCGAGCCGTACGAACCACCACATCACGTGCGAACCACGACCGGTACTCATGCGTCTCCAGACTCCCGGGCGACGAAGATAGCGACGCACGGCGTGCGCTGATGTGGAGCGCCCGGACCCGTCGGCTGGTCTGCGAAGATCGGGGGGTTAGCGTTGGGGCATGTGGGGAATCCAACACACCGTGCTCTGGCTCGGAGCGTTCACGCCATGGCTCGGGCCCGTTCCGTTGCCGGCGACGCATCGTCTGCTCGAGCTCGATTCACGTTATGGCGTGGCCCGCTGCCGCCCAGCGACACCGACGGAGCGACTCAGAATCGACGCCATCGAGCCGGTCCCCACGTCCGCGGCACCGGCGCCCGCCGCTCGACGCGGGACCGGGCTCGAGATTCGGCTCATCCCGAGCCCGGCCGTGCAGGCCGAGCCGATGTTCCTGGCCGCGATGGAGCGCGCTGCTGACGCGTGGCGAATGCGCCTCGAGAACGATGTGCAGATCGATATCGCGATCGACTTCGTGCGCGACGAGCCCTTCATCGCGGCGACCACCTCGACCCGGTACGCCTGGCCTTACGCGGCTCTGCGCTCCGCGATGGTGGCGAACGCCTCGCCCGCCGAGTCGTGGTACCTCAGCGCGCTGCCCGGCGTCATGCGATTCCAGACACCGGGCGGCGTGGTGAGCACCGTCGCCTGGCCCAACGTCGCGATTCGAGACGGACTCTACCAGGCGCTGGGAGGAGACCCGCTCGACACGGACGGCGTGCCGGACACGCGTGTCGTGTTCAATCTCGACGTGCCGTACGACACGACGCCTGAGGACGGCATCGAGCCTGGCCGATTCGATCCCGCTCTTATCATGGCGCACGAGATCGGGCACGCGCTCGGCTTCTCCAGCACGGTGGACACGACGCAGTCGTCGTTCCCCTCACCGCTCGACACGCTTCGCATGGGCGCGCTCGACGCCGCGAACGACCCATCGACCCGAACCGACCTCGCGCGGATGCCTCGCGAGCGACGCCCGGATGTGGAGGCAGCGCTCGATCCGGTCGACGCTCTCGCGGGATTCACCTCGCCCATGCGATTCTCGACCGGCGCCACGCAGGGCGATGGCTTCACGGCCGGGCACTGGAAGGACGACGCGCTGCTCGGCGGCGATCCGCCTGTGGGCCTCATGGACCCGACGCCCTTGCCCGGCGTTGCCTTTGACAGCGTGCTTCCGAAGAACGACCTGCTGGCGCTCTCGCTGATCGGGTGGTCCATTCCGGTCTTGATTCCGACCGCGTGCGGACCGGCCGACGTGACCACGGATGGTTCCGATTCGGGTCTGCCTGACGGGCGTGTCACCATGAGCGACTTCTCGTTGTATCTCTCGCGTTGGGACGCGGGGGATCCTCTGGCAGACATCACCGCGGATGGCGGGTGCGCGCCGGCGACCGGAGGCGATGGTGTCACACTCAGTGATCTGAGCTGCTTTCTATCGCTTTGGAGCGAGGGCTGCGCGGAATCAGCCGCCGATGGCGGGTGAGGTCGACCGGATGAAGACCGCGGATCGCATCGTGGCGGTCGCGTCGCCTCGCGAGGCGGTCAGCGTGAAACGCACGAGCCGCACC
>JBCAXI010000474.1:0-2099 GCA_038534175.1 Planctomycetota bacterium
CAACAGCCAGATCGCGATCGCCCCACCACCCCAGATCAGCGCGGGCCCGCCGCCCATCAGCGTGACAAAGATGATGAGCTGCTTGCGAAAGACCGTGACCTTGGGTGCGTCTGGCTTGTTGCTCATGCCGTCACGCGATCGTCATCTCCGGCGGCTCCAGCGGCAGCGAGCGCGCCATCTCCATCCAGCTATCAAAGTGCGCCCGCATCTGGTCCATCGAGTCGCCGCCGAACTTCTCGCAGAACGCCCGCGCCAGCTCGAAGCCAACCGCGTGCTCCATCACCACGCTCGCGGCCGACACAGCGCTGATGTCGCTCCGCTCGTACTGGCTCTGCTCTTCTTCCTTGGTGTTCAGGTTCACCGAGGGCAGGCCCTGCAGCAGCGTGGCGATTGGCTTCATCGTGCCGCGGACCACGAGCGGCGAGCCGTTGGTCATGCCACCCTCCAGACCGCCCGCGTTGTTGCGGCTGCGCATGAATCCGAGGCTTGGCTCGCCGGTCCTACTCGCGTCGTAGGCGATCGGGTCGTGCAGGTCGCTGCCGCGGACAGTCGCGCTGCGCACGCCCGCGCCGATCTCGACGCCCTTGAATGCCTGGATCCCCAGCACCGCGGCACCGATCCGCGCGTCGAGCTTCCATCGCCAGTCCATGCAACTGCCAAGGCCAATGGGAAGGTTAAAGTAGTGCGCCTCGACCCAGCCGCCGACGGTGTCCTTGTCGATCTTCGCCTGCCGGATCGCCTCGCGCTGCTTCTCGCTGACCGCCGGGTCGGGGCAGTAGGTGTCGCTGGCATCGCGCGCCTCGCGGATCTGCGTCCAATTCTCCGCGTTGACCTCGACGTCGGTCTCGGCGTCAAAGATGCGCCGCACGAGGCCGAGGCCCTCGATGCCGAACTCGCGCAGCAGGCACCGCGCGATCGCGCCCGCGGCGACGCGGGCCGCCGTCTCGCGCGCGCTCGCCCGCTCCAGCGTCTCGCGACAGTCCGTCGTCAGCCACTTCACACTGCCCGCCAGATCCGCGTGACCGGGCCGCGGGCGATACACCGGCGGCGTGCGCTCCAGATCATCGAGCCGCGAGTCCTTGTTCTTCACGAACGTCGTCAGCGGCGAGCCGGTGGTCTTGCCCCGGCGCACGCCGGTGAGGAACTCGACGGTGTCGGTCTCGATCTTCTGTCGCCCGCCGCGGCCGTAGCCGCCCTGGCGTCGGCGGAGCTCGCCGTTGATGAAGTCGAGATCGAGCACAAGCCCGGCGGGCAGGCCGGTGATCGTGGTGACGAGCCCGGGCCCGTGGCTCTCGCCGGCGGTTTGGTAGTCAAGAATCGGCATACCCAAGGGTATCGCCCGACCCAGCGCCACACTCGGGGCAGGTGGACACGCCAGCGAGGTTGTAGCCGCAGCGTTGGCAGTGCTCCGATGCGAACGAGCGTTGAGGCCCCCACCACGACGCGGCGAACGCGATGACCAGCGTGACCGCCCACGTCCAATACCCCGTGCTCCACGATCCGTCGGCGAACGCGCCGACCGTCGCGAGCGAGGCCGCGGCGGTGACCACGAACAAGCCAAGGCGGCGGCGCCATCGCGCGTCGGGGCGGGACGAGAGGCATAGCCAAGCCGCGGGCCAGCCAACGTTTGCCATCCAGGCGAGGGGGATCCAGAATTCCTCCCAGTCGTGCTGCGATGCGTTCCGCAACGCCGCCGGATACTTCCACCCCACGTCCAGCATGACCAGAAACGAGTGCTGCGCCGCCTCCCAGCCGACGAACTCGCCAAAGAACGCGGGGCCGATCACGGGAAGAAAGAACGACGCGGCGTGCGCGATGACCGCCACCCCGATGATCCACCGCCACACGCGCCGCGCTCGCTCGCCCATCGTCCGCATCGCACGAGCGTATCCCTTCGAGCCGCGTGCGCTACCCTCCGCCCGTGAGCTCGACTCCGATGGCCATCCTCTGCGACGTCGACGGCTGCCTCATGCCCGAGGACCAGTCCCCCGCCGATCTGCCCACGCTCGCGAAGATCGCCGAGTGGATCCAACACGCTCGTGATCGCGGCGTGCGGTTCGCGCTCTGCACCGGGCGCCCCCAGGGGTACGCCGAGGCCG
>JBCAXI010000475.1:0-2099 GCA_038534175.1 Planctomycetota bacterium
TTCGCAAGATGGTGGATGTTCCCAACGCGGCGGGCTTCGAGCATCACGAGTCGCAAAAGGCGCTGCGAGAGTTTGTCAATCACGGCATCGAGGTGCTCCAGCGGTCGGTCGTGCCCTCGGTCCTGCAGCCGCACTTTGAGGCCCGGGTCGAGCACTTCGCCGATGAGGTGGTCGCGATGGGGCGTGGTGTCGTGCAGCCCTACAAGTCGAAGCTTGACCAGTTCGATCTGGCCGGCCTGATCGCCAGGTTCTTCGTCGCCCGCGCCGCCGACAATGAGGACGATCGCGGGCTCATTACCGTGTACGCGACCAGCCTCGATAGCCCGACGCAGTTCAAGTCGGACTACGGCGCGGGCTACTTCGCCCAGCTCGCCCGACTGCAATCCGCCTTCAAGCACGATCCGTCGACGCTTTCCGACGCCGAGGCGAGCCTGCTGCCTAACGACTTCCAGCCCGACGCCTTTGTCCAAGAGAAACGTCTTGGCGTGACGCAACTCGAGCGGTACCTCGAAGGCGATTTCACGCCCGAGTTCGCCGCCAGCGAGTCAGCGCTCGGTGTCCGGTGTGCGCGGCTCTGCGTCTTGCCGCTCGTCGAGTTCGTCGATGAGATCGAATCAAGCGCCAAGATGGGCTCGCGCAAGCACGGGCTCGCTGATTATGTGATGTGGCACTGGCTACACGGCTTCGCGGTGCGCTTTGTTCTGCTGGAGGAGTTCGTCGCGCCCCAGAGGTTGAGCGGCTTGGACGTGGAGGGGAACGCGCGGCCGCACCTCGACCGCGAAGAGTTGCTCCGGCATCGGGACGAGCTGTGGGCGTCGTACGCCAATCACCTGCGCGGGCACACCATCGAGTCGCCCGAGCATGGCATCGACGACTTCATCGTGTACGACGATGAGATCGTGTTTGGGCGGGTGGTGGCCGCGCCCACGGCGCAGGAAGATGTTCTGGTGCGCATCATCGCCCCCTCCCGAGCCGACAAGGGCACCTTCAAAGAGCTCCCGCTCAAGTACCGGGACTTCTTCGCCAACGCGTGGAGCTACTCGAGCACCATCGGCGAGCTGCTCGCCAAGGTCGCCCGCACGGGGCTCTGCAGCGAGGAGAACTGCGAGCGTGTCGCCGAGCAGATTCTCAAACGGGTGGACGAGTCGGGCGACGGCTCGTTCCGGGAGGAACCCACCGCGTCGGCCTCGGCGCAGCCCCCCGCCGCGTGACGGGCGCGTTCGCCGCGCTCTCGGTCGGTCACCCTGCCAAGTGGGTACGCCGATCGGAGAACTGATCGGGGCCGAATTCGCGGGTCTTCTCACGCTAGCGTTGTGCTCGCGAGTCACTCCGGCTGGCGGGTATCTCGCCCGCTTAGCGTGACGCTGGCGCGAGACCCGCTCGGCGATCACGCCCTCCTGGGAGGACGCGCGTCGGTGCGGGTTCGAACACAAAAAGTGGAGCCGGGGGGACTCGAACCCCCGTCCCAGAGCAGCGGGCATGACGCTTCTACGTGTGTAGTCGTCTGATTTAAGTCTCGACGCCGGGACGGCCAGCGACAGCCTTCCCATTGCCCAGCCGCCAGTGAACCTCCTCGCCACCCCGCCTGTCGGCGCCACGCGGTGACCAGCCCGATGTCAGCTTCTCCCGCCCCATCGGGCGTCAGGCGGGAGAAGGGCTACTTTCTCAAGCAGCCAGTGCGTACTGCGGTTCGGCAGTCATAAAAAAGTTGCGTGCTTTTAACGAGGCCAGCACGCCCCTCGACACGCCACGACCATACCTCGACCTGCTCGGTCGAAACCAATTCGGCCCCAACATGCCAAAGACACGCCCGAGAGCGCACCGCAATGTTAGGCGCTCGCCCGACTTGGCCCTCGCGGGCCGCCGGGCCGCGCGCCCCCCGGCGTCTTGATTCAACACCGGCCGTCCGATAGCGTCGGGGCCCGGGCGGGCCCGCCGATCCGCCCCGAAGGCCACCCCGTCAGGCCAGCCGACCCATCGCAGGAGGGGCGCCCATGCCCGTCGCCACGCCACGCGACCAAGCGTGCCATCGCATCATCCTCTCGGCCAACCCCAGCCACGGGGACGAGCGTGAGATGGCGTTCTGGACCGCCGTCGCC
>JBCAXI010000476.1:0-2090 GCA_038534175.1 Planctomycetota bacterium
GCCTGTCTGGAGTGGCGCCTGCTGTGTCGGCCTGGCGAGGCGGACGGGGTGCGGCTGAATCGCTCCAGAAGGACTCGGGGCGGCTCGGGGGTCGCGCGGTCGAGCGGCAAGCGGGTCGGATCGCGGCGACCAAAGAAAAGTTTGCGATGGGATGTCCCCGGCCGCGTGGGGGGTCCGCTTGGCGTTGTGACACATCACACACCGAACGCCTGGGCCAAACACCCGGCCAAACAGCAGGCCCATCGCCAAGGAGACACGCCATGCCAGCCCCCGCCATCGCCACCGAGAAGGTCGTCGTTAAGAAGGGCGACTCAGTCTGGGCCATCGCCAAGAAGTACAAGGTCAAGAAGTGGCGCGACCTGTGGACCCACCCGGTCAACAAGAAGCTGCACCAGAAGCACAAGGGCAATGAACGCAAGCTCGACGTGAAGGACGTCGTACTCGTGCCGTCGGACCTTTCGCCGCTGGTGGAGGCGCCGGCCGAGCCGATCACGCTGGAGGTCGGCAAGAAGACCTACGAGTTCAAGGATGAGAAGGAGCGTGACAAGTTCATCAAGACGATCAAGGTTGTCGAGGTGAAGGGAAAGAAGCTCGTGTTCGTCGGCAAGGAGTTCGACGAGTTCAAGAAGAACATGCTTCGAGAGATCCGCATGGGCGCGTTGCTGGCCGCGGAGAGCCGGGTGAACAGCGCCGAGAGCCTGTGGAAGCACTTCAAGGACCTCAACGACGACCAGTACATCGTGGCGTGGCTTGTATCGCTGAGTGGGCCGGATCTGCCGAGTGGCGCGCTGATCGATCGAGCGATCTTGGCCGTGAACCTGTTCAAGAGCGCCGTCAATTCGGGCGACTTCGCGAAGATCGAGAAGGCGATGAAGGCGTGCGAGAAGCCGATCAACGAGGCGTACTTCGCGATGAAGAAGTACCAGAAGGACATCGAGGGGGCCGGGGGTAAGTGGCTCACGGCGCTCGAGTACACGAAGGCCGGCAGCTTCGCGATCGTCGGCGCGATCGCCACGCCCATGGTCGTGACGGCCGCGGGCAGCGCCGCCCTTGGCAGCGCGATCGTCGGTGGTGGGACGGCATTGGTCTCCTCGGCCTCGAACGAGATCGGCAAGGCCGCGGTCGGGACAAGCGAGGGCACTGGCGAGGCGATCAAGACGGTGGCACTCGACACATTCACCGGCGCCACGGTCAACGGGCTGCTGAAGTCCGACAAGGGCCAGGAGTTGATCAAGGGCGCCACGGAGCGCGTCGCGAAGCGCTTCGCAAACAAGTACCTCACCAAGGCCTCGACCGCGGCGCTCGTGAAGTATTCGAAGGAGTACATGACCAGCGCGGGTCAGTCGTTGTTCGAGGACGCGGTGAACGAGGTGACCAAGGGCGCCAAGGCCAAAACACGTCCGGCTTCGTTCATGGAGGCGATCGCCAAGTCGAAGACGCTCGGGCGCTGGGCGTCGGAGGTCGACAAGGCGATCGACGCCGAGTTCGCCGGCTCGGTGTATGACCACCTTCCCAAGAGCGTTCGGAGCACGGTGTTCGGGAGCGTCGGCAAGAAGGAGGCGGTGCGCCTGATCGATGACACGCTCTCCGGCACCGTGACGTCGGCCGGCAAGGCGCTCGAGGGCGCCATGGCGAACAGCCGCGGCGGCGACGTGTGGGACGTGCTGAAGGAAGCCGGCTCTCGGATGGGCAAGGACAAGGCGTTCATCGGCCAGTTGGAGGAGGCCGCGGCCGTGCTGAACTGAGGACTGTGTTGTTCGAACTCAGTCTGATGGCTCTACCGCCCGCGCTCGCGCGGGCGGTTGCCTGCGCGGCGGCGGTCGGCTCGTCTAGCGCAGGGGCGTCGATCGGCTCACGGGCAGCCCGCGGACCACTCGGTGAGATAGCAAGAGAAGTCGGACAGGTCGACCCCGTCGCCCCCTCCGGCGAGCGTGTCGCACACGCCCGTGAGTGTCACATCGGCCGAGGGGTCGCCGGTGGCCCAGAGGCCGAGGTAGAAGCTGAAGTCGCTGAGTGTGACCGTGCCGTCGGGTACGCCATTGCTCGTGCCGTCGGTTGTCACGTCGGCGGGTGAGCAGGCGACCGAGGTG
>JBCAXI010000477.1:0-2087 GCA_038534175.1 Planctomycetota bacterium
CTGACAAGGCTGAACGGCGGGCGTTTCGTCCTCAACGCGGAGCTCATCCGCACAGTCGAGGAGCGCCCGGACACCGTCATCACGCTCACGAGCGGCGAGCGGCTGGTTGTGAAGGAGCCCTCGCGGGAGGTCGTCGACAAGACGATCGAGTACGAGCGGCGGCTCCGGTCGCTCATCCCGCCAAGCTGATGGCCCGAGCGCTCGTGAGCGAGAGATCGCGGGCGAGCGGTTGTAACGTCGGCGCGCGATCTCCGGGCCGCAAGCCGGGCGACCCCCATCAAGACCGACGACCCGCTGGACGATGACTCCCCTTGGACGCGTGCGCCCGAGCGGGCGGCAGGGAGCTGGCTCCGTGGATATCGGAACCGTCATCGGATTGGTCGTCGCGGTGGTCGCGGTGGCGTTGTCGATCGTCCTTGGCGGCGGCAACCCGGCGGCGCTGATCAATATCCCGTCGTTGGTCATTGTCTTCGGCGGCACCGCGGGCGCGATCATCTGCGCGTTCCCGCTGGCCAAGGTGCTCAAGGTCCACTCGATCTTCTTGCAGTCGGTGTTCGGCCAGGCCGGCGACCCGTCGCAGACGATCAAGGACTTGGTCAGCTACGCCGAGGTCGCGCGGCGAGAGGGCATCCTCAGTCTCGAGAACATGATCGGGGACATGAAGGACCCTTTCATCGTCCGCGGGATCAAGATGGCGGTGGACGGCACCGACCCCGAGCTCATCCAGACCATCATGGACACCGAGCTCGAGGCGCTCATGGATCGGCACGCCCAGGGCAAGAAGATCCTCGACAACGCCGGCAAGTACGCGCCCGCATTCGGCATGATCGGCACGCTCATGGGCCTGATCTTCATGCTGCAGAACATGGACGATCCCGCGGCGATCGGCCCGGGCATGGCGGTCGCGCTCATCACGACGATGTACGGCGCCATCATCGCCAACGTCATCACCGGGCCGGTTGCCGACAAGCTCGCGAGCAAGGACGCCGACGAGGTGCTCATCAAGACCATGGTGATCGCCGGCGTCATGAGCATCCAGTCGGGCGACAACCCGCGCGTGGTCGAGAGCAAGCTGATGACCTACCTCCCGCCGGACGTCCGTGACGCGATGCTGGCCGAGCAGGCGGCCTGACACCCAACCGGGGAGGGGGCTCGCGTGCCGAAGAAGAAGAAGGAAGAGGGCAACGACATCCCCGATTGGGTCGTGACCTACGGCGACCTGATGTCGCTCCTGCTGTGCTTTTTCATCCTCATCGCGGCGTTCAGCGAGCTCAAGCAGGAACGCGAGTTTCGCAAGGCGATGGAGTCGATCAAAGAAGCCCTCGGCTTTCGCGGCGGTCTTGGCATGGTCAACAGCCAGGACAACCCGATGAACTCGTCGATCAACAGCCTCTCCGAGGCGCGGCAGATGAGCCACAACAAGAAGGGCGAGGCCGAGAGCCAGAACCGCAGCGCGGTCGGACGCGAGCAGGAGGTCAAAAAGCTGCACGAGGGCGTGAAGGCGGCGGTGGGGGCGCCGGTCGAGTTTGACCCAGCCCAGACCGAGCTGAGCGACCAGGCCAAGGCCGAGTTGGTGCGCATCGCCGAGCAGATCCGCGGACGTCGGTACATCGTTGAGGTGCGCGGGCACGCCTTCGGCTTCGCGGACCAGACGGGCGGGCAGGACCTGCTCGACATGTCGATGATCCGTGCGCGCACGGTGCTCGACTTCCTGGTCCGAGAGTGCGGCGTGGATCCGCGGATCCTGCGGGTCGTCGGGGCTGCCAACCACGAGCGGGTAAGCGCCAACGCGCAGAGCCTGCAGAACGCCGCCAAAAACCGTCGAGTGGAGGTCGTGCGGACCGAGCTGACGATCGAGGAAGCCGACCCGGACCCGGACGGCGTCGGACGATCGAGGTGATCGCTCGAACCGCGAGGCGCTGACGCGAGGAACAAACGCCCCATGGCCGACGAGAAGGAACAACAGGCAGACTCGACGCCGCCCAAGGGCGGTTTGTCGAAGATGACCCTCATCATGATCGCCGCGATCATGGTCGTGGAGGGCGTCCTCGTGTTCGCGGTGCTCAAGATGACCGGCGGCCCGAGCG
>JBCAXI010000478.1:0-2085 GCA_038534175.1 Planctomycetota bacterium
ATCGGTGAAGATCGTCTGCTCGGTCAGGCGGTGGTTGAGCGCCTTGGCGACGCCGAAGTCGATGACTTTTGGCGCTGGTCTTCCATCCTGGTACTGCACCAGGATGTTGCTCGGCTTGAGGTCGCGGTGGATGACGCCCTTGGTGTGCGCATGCTGCACGGCCTCGCACACGCGCACAAACAGCTCCACTCGCGTATCCAGATCCAACTTGTGCTTGTCGCAGAAGTCGGTGATCGGCTCGCCGCGGACGAGTTCCATGACGAAGTAGGGACGGCTGCCCTGGTCTCGCGGCGTCGTCCCGCCATCCAAAACCTTGGCGATGCACGGGTGGTCCATCACCGCCAGCGCCTGGCGCTCGGCCTCGAACCGCGCGACGACCGACTTGGAGTCCATGCCCGGCTTGATGACCTTGACCGCGACGCGTCGTCGCACCGGCGCCGACTGCTCGGCCTCCCACACGACGCCGAAGCCACCCTCGCCGATCACGCTCAGCAGGCGGTAGGGGCCGATGGTCTCCCCGGCACGGCCGCTCGGGGGTGCGTCGCCGGTCGGGCCTTCGCCGGTGGGTGGGTCGGGCAGTGGTGGTGTGGGCGTTTCGTTCGGCACGGCTACCCCTCGCGTTCTGACGGACACGATACGCGGAAAGCGCGCGGGGTCCGAGCGGCTCGGGCGGTGTGTGTTGTGGGGCGCCGACGGCGGCCGCGCGTCGAGGCCGCCTCGGTCGGGCGCCGATCGGTCAGGCGCGACTTGGCGCGGCGGCGGGATCGATGGGCGGCGGTTCGCGCTTGGGGTTGGGAGCGCGTCGTGGCGTTAGATCGAGCACGGAGTGCCCCACGCCGGCGGCGAGATGGGCGATGTGCTTGAGCTCGACGAGGAGGCCCACGTACAGATCGGTGGTCTCGGCGGAGTGCCGGTCGCCGTCCTGCAGCCGCGTGTAGTGGCGTGCGCGTTGCTCGAGCTCAAGATCGCGCACGCGGTCCTTGCGTTCGAGCAGTTGCTCGGCGAGCGATCGGCGCTCCTCGGCGCAGACGGCGCCGGCGAGCTCGATGGTCTCGATGGTGAGGTCGAACGCGGCGGAGAGCTCGGTCCACTCGTCGTCGTTGAACCAAAGGCCTCGCTTGGCGATCTTGCGCGCGGCACCGCAGATCTGACGATCGATCGCGTCGGCGATGGTCTCGAGATCGCCGATGAATCGGAGCTGTAGCAATCGACGCCCGACGTCGCGGCTGTCGAGCTCGTTGGTGAGCTGGCCGGTGAGAAAGCCTTTGACGTGTCGTTCGACGAGATCGACGGTGTCGTCGCGTTCTCGAACGCGCGCGAGCAGGCGCTCGTCGCGCGTTTCGAGCGCCTGCCACGCGTCGCGCAGCATCGATGCGGTGACGCGCACCGCGAGAGAGATCTCTCGCTTGGTCTGCGAGAAGGCGATGCCCGGCTCGTCGGCCCAGCGTCGGTCGATCGGCGCTGGGCGAATCTCATCGGTCGGGGGGCCCGCGGCGACCAGGCGCGGCATGACGATCGCCAGCGCGGGGCTCGCGATGAGCGTGCACACGAGGGCCGCGCCGTTGAACGTTGAGTGCGCGATGGCGGCCTGCTGGGCGAGCGTGCCCGGGAAGGCCTGGACCGCGCTCGACGAAGCGTCGAGCCACGCCAGCGCGGCGACGCCCACCACGCTGCGGCAGCCGAGCGTTGCGAGCGTGAAGCGCTTGGCTTCCAGATCAGACCAAGACGTTGCGAGCGCGAGGAAGGTGATGCCTAGGTTCGCGCCGACGATGACCTCGACAATCAGCGGCGCGGAGACGATCTCGCCGTCATGGAGCGCGAAGCCGATGAACACCGCGAGCGTGGCGGTCGACGACTGCACGACGGACGCGATGAGCGCGGCGAGTGCGGCGGCGAGCCAGGGGTAGGTGGTGGCGATCTCGATGATGGCGCGCAGGTCTGTCGAGCCCGCGAGAGGCGCCACCAGCGCGCCAACCCAGTCGACGCCGATCAGGATGAAGCTCACCGCGAGCACGAGTTGGCCGACGCCGCGCAGCTCGGAGGATGAGAGCCCTTGAAAGAGCACCACGCCCGCGAGCACCCCGA
>JBCAXI010000479.1:0-2079 GCA_038534175.1 Planctomycetota bacterium
ACTCCTGCATCCGCGCCCCGCCCGAGCCGGACACCACGATCAGCGGCAGCCCACGCCCCATCGCGTGCTCGATGCTCCGCGTCACGACCTCGCCCACCACGCTGCCCATCGAGCCCATCATGAAGCTCAGATCCAGGCAGCACACCACCGCTTGGCGGCCCTTGATGAACGCCTCGCCAGCGAGCACCGCGTCGAGTCGCCCGCTCTTCTTCTGCTCGGAACGAACTCGATCCGGATACGCCTTGAGGTCCACGAATTCCAGCGGGTCCTCCGACTGGATGCCAGCAAAGAGCTCATCGAATGAGTTCGGGTCGCTCAGCTGCGCGATCCGCTCGGTGGCGCCCACGCGGAAGTGGTGCTCGCATTCCGGGCACACGGACAGGTTCTGCTCCATCTGACGCCGGTAGACCATCTGCGCGCACGCGGGGCAGCGCAACCACAGCCCCTCGGGAATCGCCGCCCGTCGATTCGGTCGAACGTCCGTCCATGTGCGTGTCTCGACTCGCGTCATGCGTGTCCCCTGATCGGCCGCCCCACGCCACCGCATCGCGTCAGTATGCAACAAATCGTCTCGCCACGCCCGGACCCGCTCGATCCAAAAGCCTTCGGTCCTTCTTCGGAATCCGTGGCCCGCTTCTTACGTCGCCCCGCTCCGCGTCCCGTCTCGAGCACCCTTCAGATCCGCACGAGATACCACGTACCGCGCCGAACCGCCCGACTCCTCCGCCGCCGCTCGCCACGAGCCCATCGGCATCCCGCGGAGCCAGCACGTCGCAAGCCCGTACGCGATGGGTCGCAGCACCACCCCGATCGGGCCGTCCGCCTTGACACGCTCGAGTGCCCGAGCGAGCTCACCGATGACCCGCTCATCGGCCTCGCCAAGCGTCTCGCCCTCTGGCGCGCTCACGCTCGCCGGGTCGTCCCGCCATCCTCGGCTCGCGGTCGGATAACGCTCCTCGAAGTCCTGCTGGCGAAGGCCTTCCCACAGGCCCAGGTCCATCTCGGCGAGCGCGTCCACGCCCTTGGTCCGCGAGCCGAGATCGGCCGCGATCGCCGAAGCCGTCTCGCGGCTGGCCTCGTCCGGCCCGTGCAGCACCACCGCAATCGAGCCCTCGCTCGTCGCGCGGGCCCCCTCGACGGCCAGCTTCTGCCCATCAGCACAAAGCGGAACATCCGCCGATCCGCAGATGCGCTCCTCGGCGTCCCATTCCGTCCGGCCGCACCGCACTAGCACGACGCGAACCTCGGGCGACTTGCTCATCGTTGGGAGCTCCACGCGAGCCACACCGAGCCGATCCGATCGGCCCGAAGAAGCTCGGAGAACGAGGCCGCTTCCCCCGCGGCTCGTTCTCTCCCCGCCTGCTGCCGTTCATCGCCGCTCCGGTCGGCTCCCGGCAAGGCGGAGAGTCTAGCACCGGCCATCGCGGCCTTCGGCTGCCAAGCACTCCACTTCCATCGACCATTCCCAGCGCACGAAAAACCTAGTAAAAATACAACATATAGCAATCAATGACTTGACAGTCCTTGTCGAATCGAACCGATCACGCTGGCACGCTCGTCGGGATGCCTTCCAAAGATCGAACTACCCGCCACGAGCACATCAGCCCCCGCCGCGATGCAAGCGCCCGCGGTGTCGGGTGCGATGCCCCCATCCATCTCGATCCGGACCCGATCGCCACACCGGGCGCGCACGGCGTGGACCTTGTCGAGGACCTCTGGCATGAACGCCTGCCCACCAAAACCGGGGTTGACTGACATCACCAACACAAGCTCGAACGCGTCCGCGACCTCGAGCACGGGCTCGATGTCGGTTGGCGGATTGACCGTGATGCCCGCGGTCATGCCGAGCGAATGGACGCGCTCGGCGAGCCCGATCGCGGCGTCGCCCCAAAGCCGCTCGATGTGAAACGTGAAGTGCGACGCTCCGGCCTCGGCGAACGCCTCGACGAACATCGCCGGGTCCTCGACCTGTGCGGGGCGCTCCGCCGGGCGTTGCCGGATGCGTTCCTGGATGTCCACCTGATGGTCGAGGACCCGGCGATGTTCGTCGAGGCGTTCGCCGAGGCCGGAGCGTCGCAC
>JBCAXI010000480.1:0-2067 GCA_038534175.1 Planctomycetota bacterium
TGCCAACCCACCGATCGACCCGTCCGCCGCGGCCTCTTCGCCCTCCGCTCCCGCGTTGGCGCCGTCGTCGAACCCGCCCCCGCCGCGCTCGTCGAAGTCGTTGCCGCCAACCGGTCCGCCGCCGCCGCCCGGCCGAGCGCCCGGCGCCAGATAGGTCGTGCCGGCACTGACCAGTCGGAATCGCGCGCCCTGGGCTCGGGTGTCACGCAGCAGCTCGGACACGTCGGCCATGAGTTGGGCGTGCACGCCGGGCGTGTCGAGCAGGTTGAGCAGATTCGCCGCGGTGTAGTCGGGCGTCGCGCCACCGACGACGCCCGCGTCCTGCGCCTTCGAGGCCTCGCGCTTGGCGCTGCTGACGGCCTGGTCGATGATCGCCGGCTTGGGCGTGTTGGCGATCGCGACCGAGTCGAGGAACGGACGGATGAACATGACGCCCGCGCCGATCGCCGCCAGACCCGCGGCCGCGGCGAACCAGCGCGTCTTCTCGCGCCACACCGCCGAGCGGATCACGCTCACCGGCATCAGGTTCGCATCGATCGTGTTGAGCTCGAGCCCCTGCAGCGCGCAACCCGTCGCGGTCGCGAGGCTCAGGCTGGCGGCCTGGAACTCGCCCGCCTGGGGGCCGTCCAGCTCGAGCCGCTTGAACTGCTCGATCTTGTACACGTCCAGCGAGAGCTGCTGCTTGAGGTACTTGCGCAGGCCCGGCAGCTTGAACGTCGAGCCCAGACCGATCAGACGCTTGAGGTCCGCGTCGGGATGCAACGACTGGTAGTAGCCGATCGAGCGTTGCACGTCCTGCACCAGGTCGGTGAACGCCGGGCGCAACGCCTGGAAGATGTGCCGCGCGTGCTTGCTCTGGTCCGCCTCGCGCTTCAGGCGCTCGGCCTTGCTGTAGCTGAGCTTGAAGGCATCGACGAGCTTCTCGGTGAACTGATGCCCGCCCATCGGGAACGTGCGCACCCAGACACGCCCCGCCTCGGCGACGATGAGGTCCGTCGAGGTCGTGCCGACATCGAGGATGATCGTGCCGGGCGTGTCCTCGGTGAACTCCAGGTCGAACGCCAACGCGTTGTACGCCGCGACGGGCGAGAGCGTCACCGCGTCGGGCGTGAGCCCGACGTCGTTAAACAACCTCAGCTGGTCGGCGATGCGGTCCTTGGTGATCGCGAAGATGCCCACCTCGATGTCGGGCGAGTTGGGGCTCTGGAACGTCTGGAAATCCCACTCAACCTCTTCGAGCGGGAAGGGGATCTGCTGCACCGCCTCGAACTTGACGATGTCGGGCACCTTCTTCGGCTCGACGGGCGGGAGCTTGGCGAACCGCGCGAACGCCGCGTGCCCCGGCACCGAGACGGAAAGATTCGATTTCGTCAGGTCGCGCTCGGCGACGAGCTTGCCGAGCGCGACGCGGATCGCGTCGTCCTGGTCGAGCCCGGGCGTGGAGAGCGGCTTGGCGTGGTCGATGACGACGTAGTCGGCGACCTTGGCCCCGTCACCGTCGGCGTCGAGCTTGATCGCCTTGAGCGCGCCCGCGCCGATCTCGACGCCCCAACTGCTATTCGATGCCATCGCTTCGGTTCCCGTCAGCGGGCCCCCGGCCCGCTCGAACTCGTGTGCCACCGCGAGCGCGCTGCCGACGGCGTGCTACGCCCCCGGCTCTCGTCGCGTCGCCGCGATCCATCCCTGTGCGCCGCGAACGCCGGCCCGCGACCAGATCACCCACGGGCCACCGCCGGGCCGCGAGAAGTCCCACGACCGACGTCCAGCCTCGCGGCGTCTGCGCGCTCCGCATCCTTGCGTGGTGGTCGGCGTGCTCCGCCGACCTCGCGCGGCGGGATCGTACCGGAACCCGCGCGCCCTCGTCTCCTCTACGCCGGGGCCGACCGCGCGGGTTCATCACGAACAGGCAACCCCGCATCCGCCTCAGAACATCGCCATCGCGGCCGTGGTCACCAGACTCATGCCCTGCTGGTCGCCCGATCCGGCGTAGTTCAGCGACACCACCGAATCGGCGCGAGCGGCTCTCATCGCGGCGACCAGCGGGCCCGTGCCATTCCAGCGGTTCGG
>JBCAXI010000481.1:0-2046 GCA_038534175.1 Planctomycetota bacterium
TCGCCACCGTCGGCCTCGCCGCCACAACCTCCGCCGCGCAGCTCGGCCCCCTCACGCCCCCCGCCGGCCCCGTCAACGACACCAACCCCGATCTTGAAGACCTCGAAGACAAGATGCAGGAACTTCTCGACAAGCTCACCGGCGAGCTCGTCCCGCTGCCCGCCGTGCCCGGCGACGCCACCGCCGTGCACGTCATCACCCAGCCCGGCGAGTACGTCCTCACGGGAGACCTCGTCGTGCCCCCTGGCATGGACGGCATCCGCGTCGAGTCCGACTGCGTCAAGATCAAGCTCAATGGCCACGCCATCGTCGACCCCGCCAACGCCGCCGACACCGCCATCCGGCTCTTGCTCGGCAACCCCATCGTCCTGCCCAACCCGTTCGGCGTTGAGGTCGAGGACGGCACCATCAAAGGCTTCCAGCGAGGCGTCGACGCCGACGACGAGTGGGAGCGCGTCCGTCTCGAGCACATGAAGTTCATCGAGCAACTCCAGGAAGCGGCCCGCGTGATCGGTGAGGGCTCCGAGATCAACGATTGCGAGATATTCGATTCTGGCGGCAACGGCGTCACCGGAGGCAACGGACTCAAGATCACCGACACCGACATCGTCCGCCCCGGCGGCGACGGCGTGCAGTCGTTCGATGATCTTGTCGCCGAGGCCCTCCGCGTGCTCGAGGCCGGCGACAACGCCGTCGACACCGGCGACGGAGGCGAGATCAACGACTCCGAGTTCTCAGACGCCGTCAACGAGGCGATCAAGGCCCTCAACGACTTCACCGCCAAGAACACCCACGTCACAGGCGCGGGCGGCGCCGGCATCCAAAGCGGCCTCGGCGCCGAGCTCGAGGGCGTCCTCGTCGAGGGCTGCGCCTTCGGTGTCCTGGTCGGTCCCGATAGCAACGCAAGCAACACCACCGTCCGCAATATCCTCTCCGGCGCCGCCTTCCAGGCCGGGCCCAACACCACCGCTACAGATTGCTACGCCCAGGCCGCGGAGGCTGGCTACAAGTTCGGCGACGCGGCCCGCGTCATCAACACCCGGGCGTTCGATTGCGTCGAGGTCGGCATCGAGACCGGCGCCGACTCGACTGTCTCCGACTGCGACGTCAAGTTCATCAACGGCACCATCGCCGTCGGCATCCGCGTCTTCGACAACAGCGCCATCACCAACAGCACCGTCACCGGCGTGCCCAACGGCCCCGCGATCGAGACCGCCGGACCCAACTCTCGCGTCGTCAGCAACACCACTCTCAACTCCGCCGTCGGCGTGCAGATGTCCGCCAATTCCTTCTACTTCCGCAATCAGGCCTACGCCAACGGCGCCAACTTCGTGCTCGACCCCTTCGCCGCCTTCGGCCCCATCGTCGGCATCAACGGCGTCGGTGATATCTCCGCCCTCGGCATCACGCAGCACCCCCAGGCCAACTTCCAGGACTAAGCCGGCTCACACCAACACCACCCTCATCCCTTAGGCCGACGCGCGGCGACAGCGCGTCGGCCTCTTCTTATGCGCACGTGTTGGTCGCGACGCTCCACCCAAGTACGCTCAGCCTTAGACCCGCATCCATCATCTTCGGAGGAGTCCAGCATGCCACGTCTGTCCCTCGCCCTCGTTGTCTTGGTGGCTGCCCCAACGGCCACCCACGCCGGCCCCCTCACCCCGCCCGCGGGCGCTCCAACACCCACCAACAAGACCCTCAGCGAGGTCGAGCCCCGCATCCCGCTCACCCAGGACACCGCGCCCGGCACAGGCTTCGTCGTTTTCAACATCCTCCAGCCCGGCTCCTACTACCTCGTTGAGGATCTCCAGGCCGCCAACCTCTCCGGGTTCGGCATCGTCATCGGTGTCTCCGACGTCACCATCGACCTCAACGGCTACACCATGCGCGGCGGCGACACCCCGAGCGACGGCATCTTCCTCAACGGACCCAGCATCTCCAACGTCCACCTCCGCAACGGCACGATCAGCGGCTTCAACAACGGACTCAACTTTGGCCCAAGCTCCAGCGCCGGCTCCATCACCGACCTCACCATCCAAGACTGCC
>JBCAXI010000482.1:0-2046 GCA_038534175.1 Planctomycetota bacterium
GACGAGCGCAGAGGCCGCCGAAGCCGCGACTCCAGCGAGTGCGCCGAGCGACGCGAGCCCCGAGCCGGAGACGCCCGATCCCGCGTCCACGCCGGTCGTGGACTCGCCCGAACCCGCCGAGCCCGCCCCGGGCAGCGCGGCCGACCTCCGCGCCCAGGCCGATCGATTGCTCGCGGCGCGACGCGGCGCGTTGCCGAGCGATCTGTGGCGCGAGCTGTTCGACAGCACGCTCGAGGCCGTGGAGGCGTTCGATGACGACGATGTGCTCGCCTCGAGCCCGCTGCTCTCATTCTTGAACCAGGCCGCGGCGGCGATCAACCCGGCCGCCGACCCGGTGCGTGGCGTGCTGCGTCCGACCGTGCGCGCCGGCGCCGAGGTCATCAGCGCCACCCTCAGTTTCAGCGGCAAGGTGGTGCTCCTGCTGATGGGCGCGTTCTTTACCGGGTTCTTCTTCTTCTTTATCTCGACCGGCTACCCCGCGGTGGTCGATCGGCTGCGCTCGTTCATACCCGAGAAACACCGCGACCGCACCACGGATCTGGCGACCAAGTTCGACGCGGTGATCAACGGCTTCATCCGTGGTCGCCTGACCGTCGCGTTCGTGCTCGGCGCGTTCCTGTCGATCGCTTACTTCCTGATCGGCGTGCCGGGCGCATTCATCGTCGGACCGATCATCGGCGTGCTCTCCATCGCGCCGTACGTCAGCCTCGTGGGCATCCCCATCTCCATCCTGCTGCTGCTGCTGGATCCCTCGGGATTCTTCTCGTTCCAGTCGCACTGGCTCTGGGCGATCGCCGCGCCCACGGTCGTGTACTTTATCGCCCAGGCGCTCGACGACTACGTTCTCACGCCGATCATCCAGGGCAAGGCGACCAATATGGACACGCCCACGATCCTCTTCGCCACCCTCGCCGGCGGCGCGCTCGCGGGGATCTACGGCGTGCTGCTCGCCATCCCCGTCGCCGCCTGCGCCAAGATCGCGCTCACCGAGCTGTTCTGGCCGCGTTTCAAGGCGTGGACCGAGGGCAAGGAGCGGGACTTCCTGCCGATCTCGCGGGACTAACGCTTCCGCTTCTTCCCCTTGCCCCCGCCCTTGCCCCCGCCCTTGGGCTTGCGCTGCTTGAAGCGTGCGCCGCCGCTGCTCTTCGTCGAGCCCTTTGTCGGTGCCAGGCCCGGCAGCCCGCCCATGCCCGGCATGCCTCCCTCGCCCGAGAGCTGCTTCGCCGCGGCGATGCGGCTGGCGGTCGACATGCTCGACATCTGCTTGCTCATCTTCGCGATCATGTCGAACTGCTTGACGAGCTGGCCGACCTCCTGCGTGTCGGTGCCGCTGCCCTGTGCGATGCGCTTGCGCCGTGAGTGACTGATGATTTTCGGCGTCGTGCGCTCGGCGCGCGTCATCGAGTTGATCGTCGCCTCGATGCGATCGAGCTGCTTGTCCTCGACCTGCACGTCCTTCATCATCGAGCCCACGCCGGGCAGCATGCCCATGATCTGCTTGAGCGGGCCCATCCGCCGCAGCGCCTTGAGCTGGCCGAGGAAATCATCCATCGATAGCTCGCCCTTGGCCATCTTGGCCTGCAGCTTCTCGGCCTCCTCCTCGTCCACCTCTTCCTGGGCTTTCTCGACAAGCGAGACGACGTCGCCCATGCCCAGGATGCGCCCGGCCATGCGCTCGGGGTGGAACGCCTCGAGCGCGTCCATGCGTTCGCCCGTGCCGACGAACCGCAGCGGCGCCCCGGTGACCTGCTTGATCGACAGCGCCGCACCGCCGCGTGTGTCGCTGTCGAACTTCGTCAACACCACGCCGTCCACCTCGAGCTGGTCGTGGAACGCCTTGGCCGAGTTGACCGCGTCCTGCCCGGTCATCGCGTCGACAACGAGAAAGATCTGGTGCGGATTGATCGCCTTGTTGACGCCCCGCAGCTCGCCCATGAGATCGTCGTTGACGTGCAGCCGCCCAGCGGTGTCGAGGATGAGCGTGTCCACGCCCATCTCCATCGCCTTGCGGTGGGCGCGCTGGCAGACCTCGATCGCCACGCCGAC
>JBCAXI010000483.1:0-2032 GCA_038534175.1 Planctomycetota bacterium
GCCACACGCCGATCAGGCTGGAAACGATCGCCGCCCAGACGCCCACGAGGAATAGGGCGCGCAGCCCCGGGCCGATGGCCTCGCCCAACCGATCGGCTAAGCCAGTAATCAGGCGCACGCCCGCGCCCTCGGTTGGCACGCCGACCGCGAGAATGGCAACGGCGATGCCGAAGACGGCGGTCGCCACATAGCCGACAGCCAGATCGAGGCGCATTAGGCCGATGCCTCGCTCGCGTTCGCCGTCGACCTGACGAATCCAGTAGCCGTACGCGAGGACCGTAACGGTGCCCCCGACGCCACCCATGAGCGCGATCGTCCAGTTGGTCCCTCCCTCGGGAATACGAGGCACGAGCAGCCCCGTGGCGACCGCGCTCCAGTCCGGGCGGACCGCGATCGCGGAGATGATGGTGGTGAGGAACATGACGGCGATGCACACGCCCATGACGCGCTCGAACCATCGAAAGCCACCGAGCCAGGCCACGGCGAGGCCAAGGATCGAGCACGCGGCGCCGTAGACCAGCGGCCCGGCCGATTCGGACGACGTTCCGAGTTCGAACGGAAGCGGAAGCAGCGCCTGGGTCGCGACGCCACTGGCCTTCACGAGCGCGACACCCACGAAGTAGCACCACGCGACGAGGTAGAGCAGAAACAAGGCGATCGGAATCGGCCCGAGTCGGTGTCGCACGCCCTCGATGAGCGTGGCACCGGTCGCGAGCTGCCAACGGGCCAGGCCCTCGGTGAGCATGAACTTGACCGCGGCGCCAACCACGATCGCCCAGAGGATGGCGTAGCCAAGTTTGGAAGCGGCGAAGCCAGCGGTCGCGAGGTCACCCGCGCCCACGCCCGTCGCCGCGACGAGCAGGCCAGGGCCGACCGCTGCAATCCAACGAGGCGGGTGAGTTCCGCGCATGAGCCCAGAATACGACACGCGTAAAAGATAATCTGTGCTCGCGGGAGCAATCTCGTGGTGCACGCGGTTCGCGGCCCTACCGGGGAACACGATGGAGCGAGAGCATCTCGGTCCCAACACGACCTCAAGCCATTGGAGCGAATCGCATGCGCACGACCGCGAATTTCATCGGAGCCTCCCTGCTGGCATTGGCCACGCTGAGTGGCCCCGTCGTGACAGAGGCGGCCGCCCAGCCGAGCCAGGGCTCGTCCGTCTCTGCGGCGATCGAGCACTACAACCTGCCAAGGAGCCGCCTGGCGATCGATGGGTACGACCCTGTGGCGTACTTTCCCGAGGGCGGCGGCAAGGCGGTCAAGGGGAGCAAAAAGCGGACGCTCGAGCACCACGGCCTGACCTACCGGTTCGCGAGCGATGCCAACCGCGGCCGATTCCAGGCCGATCCGGACAAGTATCGGCCCGCGTACGGCGGTTGGTGCGCGTGGGCCATGACCACCGGGGACCGCACGGACATCAATCCCAAGACGTTCAAGATCTCAGCGGACGGACGCCTGCTGCTGTTCTACAACGGATTGCTCGGGAACACGCGCAAGCAGTGGGGCGATCGCGACGCGGCGTTGCTGCCGAAGGCCGACGGCGCGTGGCGGACGATGAGCGGCGAGGCCGCGCACTTTGGCAAGGGGCACGCCATGCAAGACGCGACGGGGCCGCTTAATCAGCAGCTGGGCGAGTTCCAAAGCCGGTGGTCCGAGCAGGCTGATCCGCAGACCAAGGCGGTGTATGAGCGGGGCATCGAGCAGGTCGGCGCGTCCGGAGTGTTGCAGAGCGCCCTGCGTCCTGGCGCGCAGTCGCCGCGATTCGCGTTGCCCGACGCCAGCGGCACACCCGTGTCGAGCTCGAGCCTGCTCGCCAATGGCCCGATCGTCGTGACGTTCTACCGCGGCGGCTGGTGCCCTTATTGCAACCTGCAGCTCCGCTCGTATCAGGAACGGCTCGCAGACTTCCGGAAGCACGACGCCCAGCTCGTAGCGATCAGCCCGGAGATGCCCGATGGCTCGCTCAGTACCAAAGAGAAGAACGAGCTGTCCTTCCACGTGCTGCGCGACCCGGTTGCCCCGATCGCTC
>JBCAXI010000484.1:0-2024 GCA_038534175.1 Planctomycetota bacterium
CGAGCTGCTGCCCCATGCCGACATACTCCTGCACGGCCTATGCGGGCAGCAGCTCGGTCGGATCCTCGCGCAGATCCGGACCCAACTCGGCAAGATGACGGCGAGCCAGCAGATGCTGCTGGGCTCGCTCGCCGTGATCATGGTCATGGGGCTGTTCCTCATGAGCCAATACGCCGGTCGCGCTCAGATGGCCGAGCTCATGCCCACCGACGACGCCGGCCAGACGCTCGCGGCGCTCGAGTCCGCGGGCATCGAGGCGGAGAATCGCAACGGACAGATCTTCGTGCCGCCCGCGTCGAGGCGCCTGGCCCTGGCCCAGCTCAGCCAGCGGGGCATGCTGCCCAACGACACAACGATCCTGTTCAGCAATCTGATCGAGAAGCAGAGCTGGTCCAATAGCCGCACGCAGAACGAGCAACTGTTCAATATCGCGCTGCAGAATGAGCTCGGGCGGTTGATCTCGCTCTGGGACGGCATCGAGCGGGCCTCGGTGCTGATGGACGTGCCCGAGCCCAACGGCATCGGGCGCATCGTGCGTCGCCCAACCGCGTCGGCGACCGTCTTCACCGGCACGGGGCGACAGCTCACCCAGAAAGAGGTCGACGCGATCGCCGGATTCGTCTCTGGTGCCCGAGCGGGGCTGATGCCGACGGATGTCCGCGTGATCGACGGAGCCAACGGGCGACAGCGTCGGCCGACAGATGAATCCTCGACTCTGCCCACGACCTACATCGAGCACACCGCCGCGGTCGAGCGGGACCTGCGGACGAAGCTCTCCGACATGCTCGTGTACATCCCGGGTGTGATCGTCGCGGTGACGGCGCAGGTCGACGTCACCAGCGTGAGCGAGCGCCGCCAGGAGAATCTCGCGATCAATCAGGGCACGCTCTCGCTGCCTCGCAAGGAGTCGCGGACCGAGCAGTCCACGATCGAGGCGAGCAACGCGGGCGAGCCGGGCGTCCGCTCCAACACCGGGGCCGACATTAGCCGCGGATCGGGCGGCGGGCCGACCAACGTCAGCACGCAGGAGGACATCGAGTTCGAGAACGCCGTGGGCTCATCGGTGCGGCAGATCGTGGATCCGAGGGGCTATCCAACGCGGCTCGCGGCATCGGTTGGAGTCCCCGAGGGATACATCCGCATGCTGCTAGATCGGGCCCGTCCCGCGCCCGCTGAGGGCGAGGAGCCCACGCCGATCTCGCAAGACGAGATCCAGGCCCGATTCCTGACCGAGCGCGACGCGATCGCGAAGGCAATCCGTCCACACGTGGTCACGCTCGGACCGGGTGGCGAGATGGGTGAGGGCGATGTGGTGGTGACCCTGTTGCCGATGGATCTCCCTCCCGGCTCGACGCCGCAACAGGCAGGCGTGCTCGGCGGGCTTGGCGGCCTGATCGGAAGTGGCGACGGAAATCTCTGGGCGCAGGGGGGCATGGTGGACACCATCGTGCTCGCGGTGCTCGCGGTCGCGGCGTTGGGCATGATGGTGATGATGGTCCGCCGGGCCGGGAAGAAGATCACGCTTCCGACGCCGGAGGAGCTCGTGGGCATCCCGCCCGCGCTCGAGCACGACGGCGAGATCATCGGTGAGGCCGACGAGTCGGAGTCGGCGATGACGGGCATCGAGGTGGGCGACGGCGTGGTGCAGGCCGACAAGGTGCGTGACGAGGTTGTGAGCCTCGTGACGCAGGACGCCTCGCAAGCGGCGAATCTGCTGACGCGGTGGATCAACGAGGAGGAGTGAGCGCGTCCCGACGCGCCAGACGCCATGCCGCGCAAGCCAAACGAAAAACTGCCGACCACCGTGGGTGAGCTCGATGGACTGACCAAGGCGGCGATCCTGCTCCTCGCGGTGGGCCAGGACGGCGCCGCGCTCGTGCTCAAGAGCCTCGATCAAGACCAGGTCGAGGAGGTGACACGCGAGCTGGCCGGGCTGGGTCGCGTGCCCGACGAGATGCAGTCGGCGGTGATGCAGGAGTTCTACGACATCTCGATCGCGACGCGCTACGCGGCCGAGGGCAATC
>JBCAXI010000485.1:0-2004 GCA_038534175.1 Planctomycetota bacterium
CGACAGTGTGGGACTCGAGGTGGGCGTGGGCGTTCGGCGAGCGAGCGGGCGGATCGGGTTCGCGGCCGGCAAGCCCGGCGAGGACGAGCCGATGGCGTTCGACCTTCGGTTCACCGGTGAGCGCGCCTGGCTGGCGGGTGTGGAGGCGACGGGCTTGTCGGTGCGCGCGACCAGCGGCGCGAAGGCCGGCTCGGTGATCGTGCCGCTGATCTCCGCAGACTGCCACGGCGGGCGGCTATCGGGCGATGCGCGCGTCTTCCCGATCGAGGACGACGGGAACGGGCTCCGCTACGACGCGAACGTGCAGCTCGCGGGCGTGGGGCTCGCGGACACGCTGGCCGATCTTCGCGCCGCGGGCGAGGGCGCCACGGTCCCGAGCGAGGACACGAGCGGCGTGTTCCGCGGCGTGCTCGATGGGCGCATCGGCCTGGCTGGGCGCACCGGCGAGCGCGCCGAGAAGCGTGGTCGCGGCACGCTGCAGGCCTCGGGGGGTCGGGTGCTGGATCTGCCGCTGGCCTTGCGGCTGATCGAGGTGAGCAACTTGGCGCTGCCGACAGGGGAGACGCTCGACTTCGGGCGGGCCAACTTCATTATGGAGAACGACCGCGTGACGTTCGAGGACGTGTCGGCGTTCTCTCGGAGCGTGGAGGTGCTGGGGCATGGCGAGATGGACTGGCCGACGCGGGCGATCGATCTCCGGTTCAACAGCCGCGCGGCGCGTCGGATCCCGCTGGTGAGCGATGTGCTCGAGGCGCTGCGGGACGAGCTGATCTCGACAGAGGTGGTCGGCACGATCGACGCGCCCGAGATCCGGGTGACGCAGTTCTCCGGCACGCAGCGGGCGATCGATCGCCTGCTGGGCCAGCAGACCCAGCAGGATCGGCGGATGGCCGAGCTGGCGCGGCGGGCGCGCGAGCAGCGGGCCGAGGAGGCACGCGTACGCCCGGTGCGTCGCACGGCGGACGCTGGCGTGAACGGCAGCCCGTGAGGTGCGGGCCAGATCCGGCCCGTACACTCGGCCCATGGATGAAGCAATCGGACGGCACAGCGTGTCGAAGGTCGGGGCCAGCGAGCCCAATCGAGTCGAGTTAGATCCCGCCGAGTCGGTGTCGATCGAGGATCCATCGTCGGCGGCGCCCCCCGAGCGGGCCCCGCAGATCCGCGTGGACCATCCCGACATCTCCAACGCGCTCAACGAGCTGATCGACAAGGTGGGCGGAGACTCGGAGAGTTTCGACGGGAGGCTGGTGCGCGAGCTCCTGACAGCCGGGCTCAAGCTGATTCCCGACGGTCGCGGGACGGGCGATCTCAAGCTGATGACGGCGGCGTTGAAGGAGCTCCGCTACGCCTATCGGGTGTTCGCCCAGTACCCCGAGCCGCACAAGTGCACGATCTTCGGCTCGGCGCGCACGCCCGAGGACCACGCGGACTATCAGGTCACGGTGGACTTCAGCAAGCTGATGGCCGACCGCGGGTGGATGGTGATCACCGGCGCCGGCGACGGGATCATGAAGGCCGGGCACGAGGGCGCGGAGCGCGAGTCGAGCTTCGGCGTGGCGATCCGCTTGCCGTTCGAGACGACGGCGAACGACGTGATCGCGGGCGATGACAAGCTGATCCACTTCCGGTACTTCTTCACGCGCAAGCTGATGTTCCTGAGCCAGGCCGAGGCGGTGGTGCTCTGCCCGGGCGGCTTCGGCACGCTCGACGAGGCGTACGAGACGCTCACGCTCATCCAGACCGGCAAGGCGTCGATGATTCCGATCGTGCTGCTCGAGGGCGAGCCGGGCTACTGGGACGCGTGGCACAAGTTCACCGAGGACGTGCTGCTCGGTCGGGGCATGATCAGCCCCGAGGACCTCGGGCTGTACTACTTCGCCAAGACGCCCGAGGACGCGGCCGAGCACATCGATCATTTCTACCGCAACTACCACTCGTCGCGGTATGTGCGCGACGATCTGGTGATCCGGCTGAAGCGCTCGCTCAAGGACGAGGACGTCGATC
>JBCAXI010000486.1:0-2002 GCA_038534175.1 Planctomycetota bacterium
GGCAAGGGAGCGCACCAGCAGGCTGGCGGCCTGCGTGCCGGTGTTGCCGCCACAGGCGATGATGAGCGGGATGAAGAGCACCAGGTAGACCGCGGTGTCGAGCTGCCGCTCGAACGCGCCGAGCACGCCGATCGTGAGCGACTGCACGACGATCAGTATCGACAGCACGCTCCCGCGGGCGCGGATCATCTCCCAGAGGCTCGCCTGCAGGTAGGGGCGCTCGAGCGCCTCCATGCCGGCCTGCTTCTGGATGTCCTCGGTGACCTCCTCCGCCGCGACGTCCACGACGTCGTCGACCGTGACGATGCCGAGCAGGGCGCCCGCGTCGTTCACGACGGGCAACGCCGTGCGGTCGTACCGGGCGAACGCCCGCACCGCCTCTTCCTGATCGTCCGTCGCGCCGAGCGCCACGAACCGATCGTCCATCAGATCCTGGATCGTCGCCTCGGGGTCAGCGAGCAGCAGCGTGCGGATGTGGATGTCGTCGATCAGCCGACCGGCGGTGTCGATCACGAAGATCCAGTGCACCGTCTCGGCGTCGCGCCCCCAGTGGCGGATGTGCCGCATCGATTTCTGGACCGTCCACTCGGGCCGCACGCGCACGTAGTCGGGCGTCATGAGGCGTCCGACCGACTCCTCCGGGTAGCCGAGGATCAGTTGGGTGACCCGGCGTGACTCCGGGCTCAGCTCGTTGATCAATCGGGTGGTGATCTCGGAGGGCAGCTCATCGAGCAGCGCGGCTCGGTCGTCCGGGCTCATGTCCTCCACGAGGCGTCCGGCGGCGCTGTCGCCGATCGCCGCGATCAGCCGGCCCTGGTTCTCGGCGTCCAGATGGCTGAAGACCTCGGCCGCGGCGTCGCGCGGCAAGAACCGAAACGCGACCGCGGCCTCCTCGACCTCCAGCGCGAGCAGCAGGTCGGCCGTCTCGACCGAGTCGAGCCCGCCAAGGGCGCCGCGGAGATCGGCGAACCGACCCGCCGAAAGCAGCTCGCGAATCTCTGGCTGCAGCAGTTGTGTGGTCGGCGCGGTCTCCACGCAGGCACTGTACGGGCTGGGGCGTCAGGGCTCGATGCGCAGCACGCGACGCGACTCGTGCTCGCGGCCCCACTGGTCCGTCCAGCGCACCAGCAGCACATAGGCGCCCTCACTCAGGCCCACTGGAACGGGCGCGCTCCAGATGTGGTGCGCGTCCACCGGGCTTGGCATCTCGCGCCACGCGAGCGACTCGCCCTCTGGCAGCTTGGCCTTGATCGCGTCCTCGAGCGCCTTGGCTTCGAGGTAGTAGGGATCGGGCCGAACGTCGTGCGCCAGCTCGACCCAGCCAGTCACGTGGGGACGCCGACCGGGCGCGGTGCGCAGCACGCGCATCTCGACCCGGTCGCGGGGCGAGCCCGCCCAGACGTTCACCACGACCTCCGCCTCCTGGCGTGCGATCGCCGCGGCGGTCAGCGGCTCGGGCATCCAGATGTGCAGCTGCGCCTCGGTCGGGCGGCCCGAGGCCTTGTAGTCGATCTCGTAGGCGCCGTCGGGCTCGACGGTCAGGATCGAGAAGCCCTGCGGCGTGCCATCGCGCATGAGCGCATGCGGGATGCCGTCGCCCCCCGGCGCCCCACGCCACCACGAGCCACACGCGGTGGCGTGGCAGAGGTGGTGGTGCAGGCTGTGATCGTGCGGATGGATGTCGTGCGAGTGGTGACGCATCTCGTCGCCCGGCTTGTGGTGCAGGTGGTTATTGGCGGTCGAGCTGACGCCGGACCACCCGTCCTCGCCGGCGTAGTACACGTGACGCTGCACGTGCCAGTGCGCACTCAGCGAGAGCGTGTGCGGATGGCGTCCGAGGATCTGGAGGAACTCGTCGAGGTTGTCCACATCGAACAGCGGGATGTGGAAGGCGACGACCAGCAGCTCGTGCTTTGGCACATGCCGCATGTAGCTCTGCAAGAACGCGAGCGCGTCGTCGTTGAAGTGGCCGTCGTACTGCTGCCCGCTTTGCTCGCCCTGG
>JBCAXI010000487.1:0-1997 GCA_038534175.1 Planctomycetota bacterium
CATGCGGATCACACAGCGGGCAATGTCGCCTTCCATGCGGCCCTTCTGAGGCAATCGAGATGCGGCAGCAGGTGCGTTCATCAGGGAGGTCATGTAGCGACCTTCCTGTGCTCGAATCCGCGGCATCCCGTTCTGGTGAGCGAAGCTGTGGATGTCCGCGACGCGATCGTCCTGAACGATCTCCGCATGGAAGGCGACATTGCCCGCTGTGTGATCCGCATGGTGGTGAGTGTTCACGAGCACCATGCTGATCGGTTGACCCTGATGTCCTAGCGTGATCGCATCGTCGCGGAGGGCCGGAGCGTAGTGCGGAAACTTGGTGTCAACGACGAGCACCATGTGATCATCCGCCACGACCAACACGTTGCCACCCTGCACAGATTCGTTCGTCGCCCACGCTCCTTCGCGCAGCTTCGTCCACGGCAGGATCGTCTTCCCCTCATGCCCATCCCGCCGCCGAGCCCAGGCCGGGAGCCCGAAGCCCCCCACCGCTCCCACGCCCGCGGCCGCTGACATCCATCGCATCGCCTCACGCCGGGTCCAGTCCATCGCACCGCCTCCTGACGACCACCGCGACACACCCGCGGCCTACCATCGTCGCCCACCGGTTCAGAGCGTACCGGCGACCCCTCGCACTTGTTCCTTGAGAGATGTCACGATGAAAGCCAACGATCTGAAGCCCGGCGTCGCGGTCAACCTGGACGGGCGTGTGCTCGTCATCACCAAGACCGAGCACGTCAAGCCGGGCAAGGGCCCCGCCTACGTGCAGGCCAAGATGAAGGATATCAAGGGCTCGGGCACCGTCGAGAAGCGGTTCAGCTCGTCGGACAACATCGAGGGCGCCACGCTCGATCGGCGCGAGATGGAGTTTCTCTACGACTCGGGCGACATGTTCACGTTCATGGATCTCGAGGACTTCGATCAGATCGAGATCTCTTCCGACCTTGTGGGCAACGACAAGAACTACCTGACGCCGAACCTCAAGCTGATCATTCTTTTCCACGCGGGCGCGGCCGTGTCACTGGAGCTGCCCGGCTCGGTCGAGGTCGAGGTGACCGACACGCCGCCCGGCATCAAGGGCGCCACGGTGACCAACCAGCTCAAGGACGCCGAGTGCGACACCGGGCTGAAGACCAGGGTGCCCCCGTTCATCGAGACTGGCGAGAAGATCAAGGTCAACACGAGCGACGGCAGCTACATCAGCCGCTCGAAGGAGTAGCCTGCGCTCGTGGGCCACGATCGCTCGAAGCACATCCTGCTCATCGGCCTGCGCGCCAGCGGCAAGTCCACGCTCGCGCGGTTGCTCGGTGCCCGGCTCGGCATGGACCATCTCGACCTCGACGCGCGCACGCCGAGCGTCGCCGGGCGGGCCACGGTCGCCGAGATGATCGAGCGTGACGGGCTCGACGCGTTCCGCGAGGCCGAGGCCACCGCGCTCGCGCAGGTGCTCGACGAGCCCGCCGCCGTCATCTCGCTCGGCGGCGGATCCCCCACCGCTCCCGGCGCGGCGCAGCGGATCGTGGACGCCGAGGCTCCCATCGTGTACTTGCGAGCGCAGCCCGAGACGCTCGTCGAGCGACTCGAAGCCGACGACAATGCGCATCGACCGTCGCTCTCGGGCAAGCCGATCACCGAGGAGATCGTGTCACAATTCCGGACGCGTGACCCGCTGTACCGCGACCTCGCGTGGCACGTGATCAACGTGGATGAGCTCGAGCTCGACGAGGTGTTGCGCGAAGTTGAAGAGTCGATCGGTGAGCGATCAGGCTGAGTCGGCCTCGCGCACGGCCGCGCAGAAATCGGCGATGCGCTGGGCGTCCTTGACACCCTTGGAAGACTCGACGCCGCTGGAGACGTCCACGCCGTAAGGCCGGAGCGTGCGCACGGCCTCGCCCACGTTGCCAGGCGTCAGCCCGCCCGCGACGATCACGGGCGTCGAGATCTGGGACATGATCGAGGAGGTCGAGGCGATCCTCGTCGACGGCTCGTCGGGAGGC
>JBCAXI010000488.1:0-1991 GCA_038534175.1 Planctomycetota bacterium
CCGACACGCCGACGTCGCCGGCGGTCGAGCAGGTCGCAGAGGTTGGCGGGACCGCCGCCATGCAGGCCGAGGTCAACAGCCTGATCACAGCGGGCACAGCCAATCAGGTCGTGCTCGGCACCGACGGGTTCATCTCTGCCGAGGAGACCAACACCTTTATCATCGATGTTGACAGCTCGTACCCGCTCCTCTCGCTGCTCACCATGATCGCACCGAGCCCCGACTGGTTCGTCGGTATCCATGACGTCAGCCTTGTTGACGGTGAGGGCGACTGGATCCCGCAGCTGGTGATCGATCTCAACAGCTACGACGCGGGAACGGAGAACGGCTCCGGGCTGTCGCTCAACAACGCCCCGACCACCCCCCAAGGCCTCATCGCCGCGCTCGACGCCGCCGTGCCCAACGGCGCCTTGTTCGGCAGCGGATCGATCGCCCGGCTGACCATCACCCGAATCCCTCCGCCCGCGTGCGACGTGGCCGACATCACGGCCGACGGCGCCTGCGACGTGGTCGCCGGTGGTGACGGCGCCATCACGCTCTCCGACTTCTCCTGCTATCTGAGCGAGTGGGCCAGCGCGTCGCCCTCCGCCGACATCACGCTCTTCGGCGTCTGCGACGTGGCGGTGGGCGGCGGCGACGGCGTTGATCTCTCCGACTTCTCGTGCTATCTCGCCGAGTGGTCGCAGGGCTGCCCCTGAGCGGCGAGAAGCGGATCACCGATGATCCGAACGTTCATCCTGAATCAAACGAAAAAACGGCCGCAACGTGACGGCCGTCGATTCGATCGGATTTCCTGTCGGCTCAACGCTATGGCCCCGCGTCGCGGCCGAGCGACCGCGCACGCGACACGCTAGCGACGGCGACGGGCGGCCGCCAGTCCCGCGCCGAGCATGACCAGCCCAGTCGCCGGAGCCGGAACAACTGTGAGCGACACCTCGAAGATGAACGCGTTCTCCTGGCCGTCCGCGGTCGAGATCACGTTGTCGAACAGCACGATCGGGCGAACGATCGCCGTGCCGGCGGGCGCGATTCCCGTCACCGAGAACGACAGCCCGTCACCAGTGATGTCGAGTGGCATCGGTGCGATCGTCTCGCCGATCTTGGTGGACTCGTCGGCGAGGTAGTACTCAAGACCAAAGCGATAGTCGGCGTCGATGTTGTCCTCGAGCCGCACATCGACCAGGTCGAATTGGTACTCGGTTCCCGCGCTGCCCGAGAGGCCGGGCTGGAACACGCCGCCGAAGTTGCCTGGGGTATCGCTGAAAAGACTCGCGTGCCCGTTGGGGCCGAAGAACGCGTTGAACCCGGCGGCGCCGAACGAGCTCCAGCCGTCACCCACGCTGCCGTCGGTGTCGACGTCTTCGAATCCGGGGTTGAACAGCAGCTCTTGCCCCATCACGGGGGACGCCACCAGCGCGGCGAGCACGATCACAGAGGCACTCTTGTACATCTCTCTCTCCTTCCAATCACACACAGGGAGGGGCCGCAACTCGCGGCGAACACGATCGGGCTGGCGTGGGCCCCGCGCGCTTGCAACGGAACCAACACCAATCCAAACCGCGCGCCGTCCTCTCGGCCGACGCGCGTTGAGCTCAAGCCACGTTCACGGGCAACCGAGCGACCACTCGGCGAGATAGCAGCTGAAGTCAGACAGGTCGACGCCATCGCCACCCATGCCGGGGTCGCACGCGCCAGCGGTGGTGATGTCGGCCGCGGAATCGCTGAGCGCCCAGATGCTCAGGTAGAACGAGAAGTCAGAGAGCGTGACGAGGCCATCGGGCATGCCGTTCGATGTGCCATCGGTCGTGATATCGGCGAAGCACTCGACCACGTTCGCCGGGCCAAGGACAACGTTGTCGATGTTCGCCGCCCGCATGGTGCCCTCGGAGCCCACGAAATCAAAGAAGAAGACGGGGCGAACGAACGCGGTGCCCGCGGGCGAGGTGGCGGTCATCTCATAGGTGATGTAGCCCCCGCCAACGGTGATGACC
>JBCAXI010000489.1:0-1980 GCA_038534175.1 Planctomycetota bacterium
TTCGCCGCGGCGAGGAAGAAGCGCGAGCACGCGTTCGAGGACGAGCTGGCGGCCAGCGCGGGGGGCTCGGCGGGCGTGAGCGGCGCCGCGGCCAAGGCGCGCGTCGATGAGCTGCGCACCAAGTTCCAGACCGGCGTCGACAACTTCCGCAAGCACGGGAAGAGCCCGTACTCGGTGCCTTGGTACGTGATCGTGGGCGAGCCCGGCGCGGGCAAGACCGAGGCCATCCGCAACTCGATGATCGGCTTTCCCCCCGGTCTGCAGGACGAGCTGCAGGGCTCGGGCGGCACGCTCAACATGGACTGGTGGTTCACGAACCACGCGGTCATCCTCGACACCGCCGGACGCATGCTGTTCGAGGAGGCCGGGGCCAAGTCGAGCCAGGAGTGGCGCGAGTTCCTCAAGCTGCTGACCAAGGCGCGCCCGAACTGCCCGCTGAACGGCGTGATGCTCTGCATCCCCGCCGACAGCCTGATCAAGGACTCCATCGACGAGGTTGACACCAAGGCGGCGAACATCGCCAGCAAGCTGAGCCTGATCCAGCGCGAGCTCGACGTGCGATTCCCGGTGTTCGTGGTCATCACGAAGGCGGACCTGGTCAACGGGTTCCGCGAGTTCTTCGATTCGATCGACGACCCGCAGCTGCAGCACCAGATGGTGGGCTGGTCGAACCCCGCGCCGCTGGACGAGCCGTTCCGCGCCGAGGAGGTCGAGGACCACCTGCTGGACATGCAGGATCGCCTCGTGAAGCGCCGGATGGGGCTGATGTACGACCCCGGGCCGCGCGAGGGCGGCTCCCGCGTGGACGAGGTGGACGCGATGTACGCGTTCCCCGAGGCGCTGGTGAACCTGGCGCCGAATCTCGAGCGGTACCTCGAGACGATCTTTCAGGGCGGCGAGTGGGCCCAGCAGCCGTTGTTTATGCGTGGGATCTACTTCGCCAGCGCGATGCAGGAGGGCTCGGCGCTCGACTCGGACTTGGCTAAGAGCCTGGGCGTGTCGGTCGACCAGCTTCCGGAGGGCTCGATCTGGGAACGCCAGCGCTCGTACTTCCTGCGTGATCTGTTCATCGAGAAAATGTTCCGCGAGCGTGGGCTGGTGACGCGCGCATCGAACGCGATGAAGCAGAAGGCCTCGCGACGGCTGGCGCTGCGCGTCTTCGTCGCGGCGGCGGCGGTCCTGCTCATGGTGCTCACGTGGTTCGGCTACAACAGCCTCAAGCGATCGATCGGCGACCAGCGTGAGTTCTGGGCGTCGGCGGGCAAGCAGTACGGCTCGCCGCCCGGCTCGACGGGCTATCCGGTCATGGTCGGCGCGTTCGACGGCCCGCTGGGCAAGAACCGATTGCAATACCAGGGACGCAAGAAGATCCCATCGATGGGCGACGCCGACGAGATCTCCGAGACGTTCGAGGCCGCGTACGACGCCTCGCAAGACAAGATCCGCGTGTCGCCCGTGTTCTTCGTGGCGTCGCTGCTGGCGCCCGACTCGACCACGGACAACCTGTTCCGCGGCAAGCGCGAGCGCGCGGCGCAGGTGGTCTTCTCGCGGGGTGTGATCGAGCCCATCGCGATCCGTGCGCTGGACGCGCTCAAGAACGAGGACGCGTTCGGCGATCGTGAGATCAACGCGCTGGCGCAGCTCATCCGCGTGTACCGCTCGACCGAGGAGGACCCGCCCGAGACCCGCTGGTCCGATCTCGGTGCCTATGTGCTGCGCGCGGAGGGCAACAACCTCAATGAGGACGCCGAGAGTGACCCCGAGCTGGGCGCGGCCGGGTTCACCGGAGACGCCGACGCCATCGATGTGACCTTCCGCAAGCTCGTTGATATGGACGACAACGACGCGTGGCCCCGCGACGCATTCGAGGCGTTGGCCGGCAGCTCATTGCGTGAGGACGACGTCGAGCGGTTGATGCGCCGGATTGGCGCCCCCCGAGTCGAACGAGCTCGTCACACCCTCGACCACCTTGTCGCCAAT
>JBCAXI010000490.1:0-1967 GCA_038534175.1 Planctomycetota bacterium
CACATCATCCAGTCGCTCGGCGCCATCGCGGGCGCCGGGCCCTTCGGGCGCGGGCTGGGGCACGGGCTGCAGAAGTTCGGCTACCTGCCCGAGGACACGACCGACTTCCTGTTCGCGATCGTGTGCGAGGAGCTCGGCCTCGCTGGCGCCGCGATGGTGTGCTTCATCTACGCCGCGCTCATCAACAGTCTCGTCGCGGTCGCCCGGCGTGAGACGTCGGTCGCGTTGCGCACGCTTGTGGTCGGCGTGACGGCAACCATCGGTCTCCAGGCGGCGATCAACCTCCTCGTGGTCACCGGATTGGCCCCGACCAAGGGCATCGCCCTTCCACTCATGAGCGCCGGCGGCACCGGCTGGATCCTGACCGCCGGCGCGATCGGCCTGGTGGTCTCGATCGATCGGTCACAAGCGCGGGCCGACGAGTCCCCTCGCGCGGCTCTCGGCGTCGCATGAGCGACCTCGCGGTGGTCTTCGCGGGGGGCGGCACGGGCGGGCACCTCTACCCGGCGCTCGCGATCGCCGAGCGGCTGCCCAACGCGCACACCCGATACATCCACAGCCAACGCCCGATCGACACGCGCGTGCTCGACGGCGCCGGCGTGCCCGATGAACTTCGCGCCGCCAGCCCCGGCGTGCCGCCGACGCTGCATCCGTGGCGGGGCGTTCGATTCATCGCCGCGTGGGGCTCGGCGGTGCGACAGGCCCGCGCGGTGATCCGCCAGACTCGGCGGGCGCACGATGGTGTGGTGGTGGTCACGACCGGCGGATTCGTGTGCGCTCCGGCGATTCGCGCCGCCAAGGCCGAGCGCGTGCCGCTGGTCTCGATCAGTCTGGATGCCACGCCCGGCAAGGCCGCGCGCCTCGCGGCGCGCCACGCGGACCAGCCTCTGAGCGTGTACCCGCTTGAGCGACATCCGGGCTGGCGCGTGGTGGGGCCGATCGTGCGTCGCGACGCGTTGGCGCCCGGGTCGCCGTCGGCGTGCCGATCGCGGCTCGGGCTCTCGTCCGATCGTCCGACGCTGCTGGTGATGGGCGGCAGCCAGGGCGCGACGTCGCTGAACACGTTCATCGCCGCCGAGCTCGCCGACCCGAGAGACGTGGGGGATGTGGGGGACGTGGGAGACGTGGGGGCCACGCTGCGTCAAGGGGGTTGGCAGGTGATCCACCAGTGCGGCGCCAACGATCGCGAGCATCTCGAGCAGCGGTACGAGGAGGCCGGCGTGCCAGCGCATGTCAGCGCGCTGTTCGACCCGGTGGGCGAGGTCTGGGGCGCCGCCGATCTGGCGTTGAGCCGCGGCGGAGCCGGTGCGATCGCTGAGGCTTGGGCCAACGGCGTCCCGTGCGTGATCGCGCCCTACCCGCACCACAAGGACCAGCATCAAGCGGCGAACGCATTGCCGCTCACGGAGGCGGGCGGCGCCGTGGTGGCGACCGATCGGATCGAGCCTCGGGCCAACCGCTCGACGATCGGCGTCGAGCTGGCGAGATTGTTGAACGACACCGAGAGGCGATCGGCGATGCGGTCGGCGCTCGCGGCGATGCCCACACCCAGCGGCGCCGACCAAGCCGCACGTGTCGTCACAGCCTTCGCCACTCGACCAGAACCCTGACCTTGTCGCGATACCCAAGGTATTTGTGGGGTATCCGGGTCGGATGCGTGGTGGTGGTGCCGAGCAGGGTATTGCGCAAACTGCCCCAACAACGCGCTCTTACATGAGGGGCGCGCGGCGCCGATCGCTAGTATTGCCTCGGTGCAGGACTCGACCTCTTCTATCGCTTCGGGCCCCGAGACAGAGGGGCATGACTCGGCGCCCGCCGCGGTGCGGTGTGTGCTCTGGCGTCCGCGGGGCTCGACCTCTCCCGAGGCGTTGCTGAACGCGTTGGATCGCCGAAGCATCAAGGTGCGCACGTCGGAGACCCCGTTCGGCGCGTTGGCGCAGGTCTGCCGCATGGAGCGTCCCGCCTCA
>JBCAXI010000491.1:0-1951 GCA_038534175.1 Planctomycetota bacterium
TCCCCGAGCTGGCCCAGCGCAACGCGGCGAATCTCGCGGCAAAGATGGCCGAGGTGAACGAGGCCAAGAGCCTGACGCGCGATTCGCCGCGTTGCGCTGGGCCAGCTCGGGGACCGTGTCCACGCCCGCGGCCTCGAGCAGCTCGGCGTACTCGCTGCCCACGCCGCTGATGCGGTACAGATCGACCATGTTCCCCCACTTGAGGATCTGCTTGTCGCTCAGGCCCGTCTTCTCCGCCAGCGCCTTGCGATCCGCGGGCGTCTTCACGGCCGCGAGCAGACCATCCGTGTCCTTCACGCCCGCCTCGCGCAGCTTCTCGCCGTAGCTCGGGCCGATGCCCTCGACGTCTTCGATCTTGTAGTTCGCCATTGCTCGGTTCCTCCTGTCGTTGCCCACCCGGTTGTCGCCCACCCGGTCAGTGCCCATCCGGCTCGATCAGGTCAGCACGACCTCGCCCACGCTCTCGGGCACGATGATCTCCGCCTCGGTCTTCTCGAGCACCTGCTCGGTCGTCACGTCCGGCGCCAGCTCGCGCAGCTCGAACCGCTGCCGCACCGGATCCATCACCAGCACGCACAGGTCCGTGATGATCATGTCGACGCAGCGCTGACCCGTGAGCGGGAGCGAGCAGGCCTTCACCAGCTTCGCGTCGCCCTTCTTGCTGCAGTGGTCCATCATCACCACCACCTTCTTCACGCCCGCGACCAGATCCATCGCCCCGCCCATGCCCTTGACCATCTTGCCGGGGATCATCCAGTTGGCGATGTCGCCCGCCTCGCTCACCTGCATCGCGCCCAAGATGCACATGTCGATGTGCCCGCCGCGGATCATGCCGAAGCTCGCGGCGCTGCCGAAGTACGCGGCGCCGTCGCGCGCGGTGATCGTCTGCTTGCCCGCGTTGATCAGATCCGCGTCGACCGCGTCGTCGGTCGGGAACGGCCCAATGCCGAGCAGCCCGTTCTCCGACTGCAACCACACATCGATCCCGACGGGGATGTGGTTGGCGACCATCGTGGGCATGCCGATCCCGAGGTTGACGACGTAGCCGTCGCGGAGCTCACGAGACGCACGGCGGGCGATCTGATCGCGGTCGAGTGTCATGGGCACAGTCTACTACGGGCGCCACGGGTCACACGCCGAGGTGATAGCACAGATCCTCGAGCTTGTCGAACTCCAGCGCGTCCTCGATGTTCTCCCCCGGGCCCGACGCGCTCGCGGCGCTCGGCCTGCGGATCCAGCACGTCGGAAACCCCATCCCAGACGCCGGCAGGATATCGTGGTGCCGGCTCTCGGCGACATGCAAAATCTCGTGCGGCGCCAGCCCCAGCCGCTGCACCAGCGTGTCGAAGTGCTTCCGCCCCGGCTTGTAGCTCTTCACCTGCTGAGACGTCACGACGACCGAGAGCGGCGCCGAGATCTTGGCGTCGGTCGCCTCGAACAAGTCGTCATCGATGTTGCTCACGATCGCGAGCTTGAACTCCTCGCTCAAACGCTCCAGCGATGGATTCGTGTCCGGAAACGCCTGCCAGTCCTTGATCGACTCGGCAATCGCCCCCGCCTCGGCGTCAGAACACCCCGACACGAGCGCGCGCATCACGTCACCCAGCACGGCGCGGTAGGGGCGGTACCCGCCCTCCTGCGCAGCGCGCTCGGCCTCGGAGTACCTGGCGATCACCGCGCCGTCATCGCCCTCGATCCGATCACGGAACGGCGCCAACGCCGCAAGAATGCCGCTGGTCCAGTCGATCAGTGTGCCGTAGCAGTCGAAGCTGATGGCTCGCATTGCAGTCTCCAAATGTGACAGACACACAACCTACTTTGTATCATGAACCTCGAAATACCACCCACGGACTCGGTCCACAGAGTCGCGCACTCGCTCGGGGTCCGTCTCCGAATAGCGTTCTGCAATGGGTGTATCTTTCCACGTTCGACCCGTGAATAGACCCGCAAG
>JBCAXI010000492.1:0-1945 GCA_038534175.1 Planctomycetota bacterium
CTGTATGAGATCGCCGACGCGCGCTTTAACGTCAGCGAGATCTCGGTGACCGCAGGCTTGCTGGCCGCGTTGGCGAGCGCTGCGGTCTCGAAGCGGCGGGCGGTCACGGTCGCCTCAGTGGCCCTGGCCGGCGTGCTGCTGACGGGCCTCATCATCACCAAGTCGCGGGGCTTCTGGGTCGCGGGCGCGTTCGGGATCCTGTCGATGGCCGTCGTCGCGCCGGGCGCGGGCCGTCGGCGGATCGTGGGGTACGGCGCCCTCGGCGTCGCCTTCCTGGCTGGGTTCGGGTTTCTGCTCTTCCGCGACCAGTTGACGCTGGTGGCCCTCGGGGTGCTCGACCGGCTGGTCTCCATCGGAAGCGCGACGTCCGACATCTCGATCGTCAACCGGCTGGCCGAGAGCGCCGCCATCTGGGAGCGAATCCGGGCCAACCCGGTCCTGGGCCACGGCTGGGGCGTCCAGGTCACCCACTTCAGCGTGATCGCCCAAAGCACGCGGAGTTGGGCGTTCTTCCACAACGGCTACCTCGCCCTGTGGTTCAAGACGGGCCTGTGGGGGCTGGCGCTGATGCTCACCGTGTGGATCGGCGCCATGGTCCGCACCGCGCGGGCCGCGCGCCGGACGGCCCTTCCCTGGTCAGTCCGGGCCCCCGCGCTCGGGGCGGGAGCAGCGATCGCGGCGTTCTCCCCCGTCGTCGCCAGTTCGAACCCGTTCTCGGTCCTCGACCAGATGCTCATCGTCACGATCACCCTCGCGCTCGCCCACGGCGTGGCCGACCGAGCGGCGGTGCTCCGGTGACCCCACGCGGTGCCTCGTCTCGCCTCGCCCGCAACGTGGTGTGGCTCGCGCTCGCCCAGGTGGCGACGCTCGGGGCGGGGTTCGTTGTGTGGGTGCACCTCGGGCGCGTGCTGGGCGCCGAGCGGCTCGGCATGGTGGCCTTCGGGATGGCACTCGTGTCGTACTTCGTGCTCATCGTGACGCTCGGGTTCGACGCAGTCGCCGTGCGCGAAACGGCGCGGAACGATGCGAAGGAGGCCGAGATCTTGCCCCTCCTGTTGGGAGCCCGGCTCGCCCTCGCCGTCGGCGCCACGGCCGCCTTCCTCGGCACGACAGTCGCGCTCGACCTCGCCCCGATCTACCAGTCGACCGTCCTCGTGGTCGGCGTGCTCATCGCGGCGCGCGCTGTGCAACTCGACTGGGTGTACCACGCACGTGAGGAGATGGGCGTCGCGGCGCTCCGCAACGCGGGGGCCGCGCTCGTAACGGTAGCGGTTGCGCTGGCGACCGTCCGCAGTCCCGACGACGTGATCTGGGCGGCAGCGGCGCTCGCCGCCGGGCCGTCGGTCGCGAATCTCGTCCTGGTCGCTGTGTATGCACGTGAGCGAGGCGTGCCACGGCCACGCTTCGCCCCACGCGAGTGGGCCACCCTTCTCGCACCTGCGCTTCCGCTCGCGGCATCGGGCTTTGTGATGCAGCTTTACTACAACGTGGACAAGCTGATGCTGGAGGGCTTCCGCACCACGGCCGAGGTCGGGCTCTACGAGTCCGGATACAAACTCTACGCGCTCGCGATCGCCGCGGCGAGCGTGTTGTACCCGGCTTTCTTCCCCGCTCTGTCTGGCGCCTTCGGCGACGGCGCCGCGATGCGCCGCGCTGGGGAACGATTCGGTGCAGCCCTTCTCGCGCTCGGCCCGCCATTCGCGCTCGCAGCGGCTGTGTATGCGCCGGAGCTTCTCGCGCTCATCTTTGGGATGGAGTTCGTGCCGGCGACCCCAGCGCTCCGCCTCCTCTTCGTCTACGCGGGGCTCAGCTACGTGAACATGACGTTTGGAGTCCCGCTGATGGCGTGGAACGACGAGAAATCCTACCTGCGCGCCGCCGTGGCGGGGGCCGTTGCGAACGTCGTCCTGAACGTGGCCCTCATCCCGCGCTTCGGCAGCGTCGG
>JBCAXI010000493.1:0-1944 GCA_038534175.1 Planctomycetota bacterium
CCGTGGTGCTCATGCTGATTCTGGCTGCGGTCACATTCCCGTTGATTGCCGACATCGTGCGGGACCGTGATCGCCTCGGGCGCCTCTCGGCACAGCTCGAGTCTGAGGTCGCGTGCGTTGATCTATTCGAACGCTCGCTGCTCTCGGCGTCCGGCGACGTGTTCGACGGCGCGTCGGACACGCTCCGCGTGAGCGCTCGACGCCAAGCCGCGGGCGGTCGCGATGAGCGGCGCATCGAGGCCTGGGCCCACGACCCCGAGTCATCGGCGATCACGCTCGACGGCAAGGTCGCCATGCCATCGGTGCAGAGGCTGCGGTTTCGGTACCACGATGGCGAGAGGTGGGCCGAGTCGTTCAAGCCGACCGACGAGCGCGTGTTTCCGCTGGCGGTTGAGGTCTCGTGGTGGCGAGGGCTTGCCGACAAATCGTCCGAGGCGTCTGCCGGCGTTTCGTCGTCGCCAGACGCGACGCTCGTGATCGCGATCCTGGACGCGGAGCCGGCGTTATGAGTCGGCGTCGAGCCACGGCGCTCATCGCGACGATGTTTGTCGTGGTGATCGGATCACTCGCGGCCGCCGGCGCCTTGCTCGCGGCGGGGCAAGCTCGAATGGAGACGCGTTCGATCGCCGACATCTCGGCGGCGCGGGCTGCGGCCAGATCGGGCGTGCGAGCTGTGATGGCCGAGCTGGGCGAGCAACGAATCGAGATCGCGTTGGGCGCCGATCCGCAGGTTTCGGGCTCGCACGTGCTCGAGACCAGCGTCGCTGGTCGTCAACTTGTGTGGCGGCTATCGGGTGTTGACGAGGGCGGCAGCCTCGTCGGTTGCGAGACCGCGGGAATCAACGTGCTGCACGCCGACGCCGACATGCTTGCCGCGTTGTGCGACGTATCGGTGGCCGACGCGGACGCGCTGGTGGCGTCGCTGCGTAGCGAGCCGCCCGGTTCCGTCGCCGAGGCGCGTGATCGCTTGTCTCTGTCGGACGATCGCCGCATCACCGTGTTCTCCGCCGACTCGGATCGGTGTGTCGGCGCGTTTCCGAACACAGAGGATCGTCGCGATCAGGCGCGGATCGTTCCGGGGGACAGCGGGGAGAGCGGCGCGCAAACGCCGATGGAGCAGGCTGTGCTCGCGGGCGCCAGCGCCTCGCTGGACTCGACCACGCTGGTGCGTCGCCTCATCGACCGCGACATCTCGCCGCAGGACTGGGGCGAGGCGTTCGATGCGATCTCGGTGACCGGCGGCGCCCCGCGGCTGGGGCGCCTCGACCTCAACCGTGCCGACGCGGGCACGCTCGCGTTGGTGCCCGGCATCAACGAGGAGGCCGCCGACGCCATTGTGGACGCGCGCGAGCGCTTGGATGCATCGACGCGGCGATCGATCGCGTGGCCGGTCGCGGAGGGACTGATCGAGGCTGCGGACTTCACCCGTGCCGCACGCTGGCTGACCACGTCGTCCTGGCAATGGCGCGTGCGCGTCGAGGCGGGATTCGTGCCAGCACCGGACCGATCGGGATTGGACGGCATCGGCGGCATCTCTGACGCCCAACTCCAAGAAGAAGCACTCGCCGACGCGCGACTCGAGTACCCGATCACGCTTGAGTGCGTCATCGACCTTTCTGTCACGCCGCCCCGGCTGGCGTATCTCTCCCAGCGCTTGCCGGGAGAGGTCAAGGGTGACGCCACGAGCGATGGGATGGGCGACGATTCGGAATCGCCCGACGTCGAGTCGATGGAACGCGGATTCGAGGAACCGGAAGCGATTGACGCGTCGAGCGTGTCCAGCGCGAGCGAGCCCGATGGCGTCTCGGCGCCCGCAACGGATTCGGGAGCGTCCCCCGCGATAGCACCCTCGTCAGCTGTTCGTGTTGGGCGATGGCTCGGTGCCCACACGTCGAGCGAGCCGCGGTAGCCTCTCCGCATGGCCAGCACGCGCGCCATCCAGCT
>JBCAXI010000494.1:0-1943 GCA_038534175.1 Planctomycetota bacterium
CCCCCCACCCCCCACCCCCCCCCCTGTGATTAAACTCTTCCCCCACACGACGCTCTTCCTATCGCCCGAGGCGCTCGGCTCGCCCGAGGCGCCGCTGACGCTGGGCGTGCTGGTCGAGTGCGCCGATCCGATCGAGTCGCCCGAGCAGCTGGAGCCGTGGCTGGACCTGGGTGTGGTAGCGGTGGGGCTGTCGTGGTGGCACGGCGGGCGATACGCGGCGGGCAACGGCGTCGAGCCGGGATCAAAGGGGGATGGGCTGACCGACCTCGGACGCGCGTTGGTGGAGCGGCTCGACGAGGCGGGTGTGGTGCACGACCTATCGCATCTGTCGCAACTCGCGACCGAGCAGCTGCTGGAAGCGAGCGACGCGCCGGTCGTCGCGACCCACTCGAACGCGCGGTCGCTGCTGCCGGGATCGAGCGCGCGCGACGCCCAGCGCCATCTGGACGACGCGACGATCCGTGAGATCGCGCGGCGCGGGGGTGTCATCGGGATCAATCTCTACAGCCGCTTTCTCTCGCCCGAGCTGTGGGACCGCGCCAGGCCCGGGCGAGCGTCGATCGACGATGTGTGCGCGCACGCCGATCACATCGCCGAGGTCGCGGGCGAGCGCTCGTTCGTGGGCTTGGGCTCGGACGCCGACGGCGGCTTCGGCGCCGATCGACTGCCCGAGGGCATCGATCGGCCGAGGGACTACGAGCGGGTCGCCGAGGCGCTGCGCGATCGCGGCTGGTCGGACGAAGAGGTCGCCGGCTTCCGCGGCGGGAACTGGCGCCGATTCTGGTCCGGCGACTGATCCAGCGTTTGACCCGGCGAGTGGGCGCACGCTGATTGGCGGTCGGCGTGGGGCGGTCAGTGTTGAGCGGTCAGTGTTGGTCATTGGCCCGGCAGACGCCGCACCAGCTGATGGGGTCGTGCCAGTCGACGTCGTGATGGCTCGGGTCGTGGCTGAGCGCGAGGGCGGCGATCGGGACGCGGTTCGGGTCGAGCCCCTGGTGCCGAGCGGGCGGGAGCATGGCCACCCGCGCCAAGAAGCGGTCGCGGTAGCGGCCCTCGTGCAGCTTGTAGTCGGGGTTGTTCTGCGTCTCGGCGTACGCGGTGGCGATCAGCTTCTGCGCCTGCTCGATGCGTGACTCGGGGTGGGGGTGCGTCGAGAGGAACTCGGGCTGTCGAGCGCCCTCGGCGGCCTCTTTCAGGATGAACATGGTCTGCTCGAGGCCCTTGGGGTCGTAGCCGGCGCGGACCATGTACCGCATCCCGAGGCGGTCGGACTCCAGCTCCTGTTCGCGGCCGAACTTCAGCAGATAGCCCTGCCCGCCGGCGCCGACGATCTGCGGCACGATGTCGGCGACGATCGCGCTCGATGAATAGCCCGCGGCGGCGCCGGCGATGCTCGCTAGCACCTGGAGGCCCATCGCCTTGCCGACGCGTTCGGAGGTGTGGCGGGCGGTGACGTGCCCGATCTCGTGCCCGATGACGCTCGCCAGCTGGGCCTCGTTGGTCATTTTCTCGGCGAGCCCGCGCGACATGAACACCTTGCCGCCGGGGAGGGCGAAGGCGTTGATGACGTCGGAATCGAGCAGCGTGAATTCCCAGGGCAGGCTGGCGTAGTCGGCCTCGGTGTACTGGGCCATGTCGAGGCCGATGTTGGTGACGTAGCTTCGGAGGGAGGCGTCGGGCACCTCGCCGCCGTACTCGGCGACGAGCTGGGGCTGGGCCTCCGTGCCGATCGCGACCTCCTCATCGCGGCTGAACGCGAGGAGCTGGTTTCGGCCGGTGGCCTCGTTGGTGGTGCATCCGATCAGGCCGGGCGACGCCAGCAGGGCGAGCGCGGCCAGCGCCTTGAAGATGGTGGAACGTCCCGAACTCATCGCGATTCCTCCGCATCCGGGCGCCGGCTCGGTCGTGATAGGCTGCTGTGAGGTCATAAGACTGCCATGCCG
>JBCAXI010000495.1:0-1909 GCA_038534175.1 Planctomycetota bacterium
GGGCCACGTCGCGACGCGGAGGGCGTCTCGCTCGCGCACGGGAAAGCGCATCGGCAGCGGGTCGTTGGAGTCTTGGTCGACCGCGAGGAAGGCGAGGTGGGCGCCGGTGTGCTGGGCCGCGGCGTGGGCGGCGGCGAAGCGGGCGAGGATGCCCGCGTGCCAGATCTCGGCCTGGTGCCCGGTCATGACGATCGGGCGATCGGTCGGCAGGCCGAGCTGCTCGCGGAATCGGCGAATCAGCGGGTGGGTCGGCGCCGAGCGCAGACGCGCGGACCAGGCGTCGGGCGATGGATCGAGCGTCGCCTCGGCGTGGTCGATCGGCGCCAGGTCGCTGCAGGCGGCGCTCACGTGGGAGATCCGAGTTCGAGCTCGGCGCACGGATTGGGCGACACGCCCTCGAGGGCCTCGGCGGGCAATCGATCGGCGACACATCGCAGGGCGCAGTGCATGACGCGCCGGTAGTGGTTCCATCGGATGGCGGCGTCGTCGAGCGGGCCGCCGAAGGAGCGGTTGAGGTCGTTGTAGATCAGGCGGACGGGGATCTCGCGGAGACGCAGTCCGGCGGCGACCGCGTGCACCCAGAACTGCATCGGAAAGGCGTAGCCATCCTCGGTCAGCTCGAGCGCGCGCACCGCCTCGACGCGGTACGCCTTGTACCCGCAGAAGCCGTCGGTGAGCGACAGGCCGAGTCGGTCGTTCAGCTCGCTGGTGATCTTGAAGTTGATGTTGCGTCGCTCGGGCGGGGGGGAGTCGTTGCACTCGCAAGGCACGAGGTAGCGAGAGCCGCTGATGACGTCGGCGTCGTCGGCGCGGATCGCGTCCAGAAAGGAGGGGATCTCGGCGGGCTCGTGCTGCTCGTCGCAGTCCATGGTGATGAGCCAGTCGAACTGGTCGAAGGCGGCCCAGCGGATCGCGTCTTGCATGGTGCGGCCGTAGCCCCGATTGTGGGCGTGGCGGATGACCTCGACGGGGAAGTGGCTGAGCAGCGTGGGGCTGGCGTCGGTGGAGCCGTCGTCGATCGCGAGGACGTCGACCTCTCCTGAGGCTCGGAGATCGGCGGTCTGCTCGAGGACGCGTTCGAGCACGTCCTGGAGTCGCCGCTGCTCGTTGTAGACGGGTATGGCGATGAGCGTGCGCACGGATGCTCCCTCCCTTGCGACTCCCACGGATCGCAAACGCATCGTTGGCGCGGTTTGTTTCGGCCGCGCGAAGGCTTCGGATGGCGGCTGTTAGGCGGGCTGGGCGGCCGAGGCGCCGGCGGGTGCGTGGGCCTCGAGGGTGATGTTGGCGCCGTAATCGCCCGGCTCAAAGAAGTGGGCGGCGGTCATGTCGATGGAGACGGTGGTGTGCTCGCTGACGGGCAGGTGCTTGTGGGCCGGGAAGCGGGCGCGGAGATGGGGGTGCCTGTCGGTGCCGCAGGAGACGTCCATGACGTCTCCGAGGGGCTCAACGACCTTGACGAGGATGCGGAAGGCTGAGCCGTCGGCGATGGCGGCGGTGAGCGCATCGCCGAAGGCGGACTCGTTGAGCTCCTGCGCGCGGATGCCCATGACGATGGGCTGTCCCACGCGATCGCGGAGGATGGACTCGTGGGCGGGCGCGAGCCGGAGTTTCTGGACCCGATCCGGCTCGCCGGGGATGGTGGAGCCCTCGATGAACCAGAGCCCGCCGGTGGCGTCGGCCTCGAGCTCGCCGTTGAGGAAGTTCATGGGCGGCATGCCGATGAACGAGGCGACGAATCGGTTGGCGGGGCGTTGGTAGACCTCGAAGGGCGACTCGGCCTGTTGGATCAGCCCGTCGGACATGACCACGACGCGGTCGCCGAGGGTCATGGCTTCTTCCTGGTCGTGCGTGACATAGATGGTGGTGGTCTTGAGGCGTTGGTGGAGCTGCTTGAGCTCGGCGCGGG
>JBCAXI010000496.1:0-1887 GCA_038534175.1 Planctomycetota bacterium
GAGAACCTGAATCGCGGATAGATGGAATTTGCTAGGCCCCGGACTCGGCACGGAAAACCCGCCGTCCTCGCTCCGATTACCTAACAAATTCCATCTATCCGCGATTCAGGTTCTCGCGGCTCAGCATCAGACGCAGCGTCTGCACCACAAAGTCCACCTCGTGGTCCGTCAGGTCGTTGTAGAACGGCAGCGCGATCGTTCGCCGCGACACCGACTCGGCGACCGGCGCGTCCCCCTCCTCGAAGCCCAGCGCCTGGAAGTGTGGCTGCAAGTGGATGCACGGGAAGTAATCCGAGCAGCCCACGTCGTGACGACGCATGCCCCCGATCACTCGGTCCCGCTCCTCGCGCGTGTACGACGAGTCGAGCCGAATCACGAACACGAACCACGACATCTCGGCGCCCTCGGGGACCGTGGGCGCGATCACCTGCGGCTCGTCGATCAGCCGCTGCATGTAGTGGTTCGCCACCGCCTGGCGACGCTCGATGATGTCGTCCAGCCGCGACATCTGGCCCACGCCGATCGCGGAGGCCACCTCGCTGAGCCGGTAGTTAAACCCGAGCCGATCGTGGTGCAACCACGAGCCGGCGGTCACGCCGCCCGCCTGCCCGCCCTCGCCTCGGTGCATGTGCACCGGCGTCGGCTTGCCGCTCCGCCCTTGATTCCGCAGCGATCGGCACAGCGTCGCCAGACGCTCGTCGTCCGTGACGATCATGCCCCCCTCGCCCGTCGTGATCTGCTTGTTGGGGTAGAACGCGAAGATCCCCACGCGCCCGAACGAGCCGCATCGGCGTCCCCGCAGGCTCGAGCCCAGCGCCTCGCAGCAGTCTTCGATCAGCGGGATCTCATGGCTCGCGGCGATCCTCGCGTACGTGTCCATGTGCGCCGGATTGCCAAACGTCTCGACCGCGAGGATCGCCTTGGTCCGGGGCGTGATCGCCGCCTCGAGCTTCTTCGGGTCCATGTTCAAGGAGCCCGGCTCGATGTCGGCGAACACGGGCGTGCCGCCGCAGTAGAGAATCGCGTTCGCCGGCGCGATGAACGAGAACGGCGTGGTGATCACCTCGTCGCCCGGTCCCACGCCGAGCGCGGTGAGCACCGTGTGCAGGCCGGCCGTGCCGCTCGACACCGCCACGCCGTGGTGGCAGCCAGAGGCCTCGGCGACCATCTCCTCGAACCGCTCCTGCATGGGCCCGATGGAGAGCCGCTCGCTCCGCAGCACATCGTTGACGAGCCCGATCTCGAGGTCGGTGATATCGGGACGGCTCAGCGGGATTTCATCGGCCATCGCATCTCCGAGATCAGTTCATCGCCCACCGGTCAGGCCGCGAGCCGCCCTGCCTGCCGTCAGGCTACAACGCCGACGAGCGCATCGAAAGAAGCCGGCCTCCCCACGAGTGAGAAGGCCGGCCGGAGGAGAGGAACCGCAACGCGGCCCCCCGTGTTGTGGGCTCGCTTCCTACTGCCCCGCGGCGACCCGCTCGATCCTTCGGGCGAGTCCGTCGCGCACTTCGACCATCGTCATGCCGTCGAACTCCGAGCCGCAGGCGATCCGACCGCCCTCTTTGATCTGGCCCTCCACCCGGTGGTGCGCGGTGATGACCGTCGAGTGGTTCGGGCGGCTCATCGCCCGCGCGATCTCCGGATACGACAGGCTCGTCATGCGACGCGCCAGATGGGCCGTCAGCGAACGCGCCAGCACCACCCGCTTGTGTCGGCCGCGACCGAGCATCTCCGTCATGTCCACCCGGAGGTACGCGCAGGTCTCGGAGGCGATCGTCTCCACGCGGATCGGGCGACGCGGCTCGCGCCCGCCCCCGGCCTCGCCCGACGTCATCGCCAAGCCCAACGCACGATGCACCAGCACCGCGCCGATCTGCCCGGGCG
>JBCAXI010000497.1:0-1880 GCA_038534175.1 Planctomycetota bacterium
GCGTTTGCCTCGGGCTTGGGCACGGCCAATGGCTCGGGCGTGACGCTGCTCGGGTCCGATCCGTTGGCGCTGGCCGCCGATGGGCTGGCGCGCCCCGTGGGCGGCTCGCCGGGGACGACAGGCTCGACGTTCACGCTCGCCACCGATGACATGGACGGCGATCCTCGCACCCAGCCGAACGACATCGGTGCCGATCACGTCTCCGCGAATGCGCCCATCCGTGGCCCGCTGACGTCCGAGGATGTGGGTCCCTCCTGGTTCTCGACCGGCGGCGACCCCAACACGTCAATCGCGGCGTTCGTCGAGGCCGAGGGCGCCGACGCCATCCTCGATCCCGACGGCGATTCGAACGTGTTCTTCGTGCAGTCCGTGCCGGGGGCGTCAAACGACGAGGTACTCAAGAGCCCGTCCGGAAGCACGTCGAGCCCCGGCAACAGCGAGACGATGGCGGTCTACCAGGTGACGTTCCCCAACACGGGCAACTACACGGCGTACTACCTCGCTCGGGGCTTCAACGGAAGCACTAACAGCTTCTTTACTCCAACCGACTTCGCGACGGATCCCACGCAGAACGAGACGACCAGCAGCGATTCCAACTTCCGCTGGGAGACGGGCGATCAGTTCACGGTGAATAGCACCGGCGCACCGCTCGAGTTCCGCATCGGCCGCCGCGAGCGAGACACCGAGATCGACATCATCGTGTTCCACCCGACGGACAACCTGACCGATCAGGAGCTCGATGATCTTGTCGCCGAGTGGCAGGCCGGGGTGTGCGACGCGGACATCGACGAGAACGGCGTCCTCGACTTCTTCGACATGCTCGGCTACCTCGACTTGTATGACGCGGGCGACCTTGAGGCCGACACGAGCGGCGACGGCGGCCTCAGCCCGACCGATGTGATCCGCTACATCCTGTCGAACGAGGCTGGCTGCCCCTAAGCCAACTTACAGACGCGGCACGGCGAGTCCGCCATCGACCATGATGGCCTGCCCGGTCGCATAGGGCAGGTCCCCGCGGGCGAGCGCGGCGACCACGCGCCCGACGTCCCCGGGAGTCCCCCACCGCTGCTCGATCGCGGCGCCGTCGGCGAATAGTGCGTCGTACTTCTCGGTCACGCCGGCGGTCATATCGGTCTTGATGACGCCCGGGCGCACCTCATACACCGGCACGGCGAGCTCGCCCATGCGGGCCGCGAAGAGTTGCGAGGCCATCGCGAGGCCGGCCTTGCTGACGCAGTACTCGCCCCTATTCGTTGACACCATGGTGGCACTGACGGACGTGACGAACACGACCGCGGCGCGCATCGTGTCGTCCGTCTCGCGCTGCTCCCGCATCCATCGGCACACACGCTGCGTCAGGAAGTACGGCCCCCGCAGATTGATCGAGATCAATCGGTCAAACGACTCCGGCGTCGCTTCGAGCAGATCCGCCCGCTCGGTGGGTGCGACGCCCGCGTTGTTGATTAACGTGTCGAGCCGACCGTACCGCTCTCGTATCAGATCGAGCATGGCGTCGTGGCCGTCAAGGTCGGCGATGTCCGCCCGGGCGTACAAACACGACGCGCCCGCGGACTCGATGGCAGCCACGGCCTCGCGGACCGAGTCGGCCTTGGGCTCACGCCGCCCATTGATCGCAAGATCGAAACCAGACTTCGCAAGCTCGACCGCGATGCCAAGACCAATGCCTCGGGAGCCGCCGGTGACCAACGCGACGGGACGAATCATCGGCTCGCCTCCGCTCGACCGAGGCCACCGAAGAACCGGTACTCGGGCGCGCCATCGGCGAGTCGCTGCACGTACAGCGCCGCCTCACGGAGGTGGTAGTCGCCCCACATGCACGATTCGCCACAGGGGATCTTGCGGCCCGCGGGCACGTGATC
>JBCAXI010000498.1:0-1879 GCA_038534175.1 Planctomycetota bacterium
TGAGACGCCGCAGACCGTGGCGGCGTTTCATCGACAAACAACTCCAGCACGATCGAGCCCACGTTCGTGTCGATCCGCACCGCCGTGTTGTCCGACTCGATCACGCCCGACAACAGCGTGCGACCCTCGAGGTCCTCGAGCATCCGCGGCGAGCGAGCCACCCACGCCCCAGCACGCTCCCCACCCATTGGGTCGCCACTCCGACGAAGCACGCTCGACAGACCGACCCCGGTTCGGCTCAACATGGACTCAACTCCTGTGGATCTCGTGTGGTGTCAGGCCGCCAGAAGGGGCCTCGCGGCGCCAAGGCTGTCCTGGCCCGATAGGGCCCCATCTGGGGGCCAGCCGCGAAGCGTCTCGCGACGCGGGCCACGCGTGCGGTGCGCCCGAGGCCGGCATGGCCTCGGCCCACCATTCGCCGTGCGCCCCGGCGCGGTTGCCGCTCCTACGCCACGCGTTCGCGACGAGCCGAAGCAAGTAGGGCATCAAGGACTCGAACCTTGACTAAGTGAACCAGAATCACTCGTGCTGCCAATTACACCAATGCCCCGTGGTGAGGCCGATCGTACGCCCCCACGGACCGCGCGAGCAAGATCACCGGCCGGCCACTCCGATCGCGCCACCGCGCGGCAGGCCTCCGCCGACTTCCTATCAAAGATCGTACAAGTTGCTCGCTGAACGCGATCCGGGCAAGACTCGGCTCTGACTTTGGGCGAGATGACGGCCTAGCTGCGGAACGGAATCGGCTTGGCTCGCCCAAACTGCGCCCCAGGCCGGGCCGGATCCGGAGGCGCCGAGACCGACTTGGTCGGCGTGTGCGCCATCTGCTTGGGGGCCCCGATCAGCGTGTCGCTGTCGATCGGGGCCTCGTCCTCGGGTCGCGTCGCGGATGGCGTCACGTCGTTCGTCGCCGCGCCCGCGGGGCGGCCTCGGCTCGCCGATCGTGTCCGGTCCAGCTTGGACAGGATCGACCGCACCTGGCTCATCGTCCGCTGAGAGGTCACTGGCGACGTCCTTCCGTTCACTCGCGAGCGGGCTCGGCTCGGCCGGGGTCTCACGACTCGACCCATCCACCCGAATCCGACGCCCGAATGCAGCGCCTCGATCAGACGCCCGAACCATCCACTCGCTGGCCGATCCTTCGGCCCTGCACGTATCGGCCCGCCCACGCCTCGCCTTCGCCCCTCGCCGACGCCACACGCGCACCTCCCCGAAACTCGTACCGAATGTGCAGGCTGGCCCGAACGCCCGGGCGCCCATAGGCTCGACCGCCGCGTCACAAACACCGCTCGATGCGGGTGCCGCGCCACACCCCTTGACGCACGCCCCCTCGCAATGGGCGACGCCCCACGGAGAGCCGACCCATGGCCGAGGTCACACTCACCAACGTCCGCAAGACCTATCCCAACGGCTTCAAGGCCGTCAAAGGCTTCGATCTCGAGATCGCCGACGGGGAGTTCATCGTGCTCGTCGGGCCCTCGGGCTGCGGCAAGTCCACCACCCTCCGCATGGTCGCCGGCCTCGAGGAGATCACCGACGGCGAGATCCGCATCGCCGATCGCGTCGTCAACAATGTCCACCCCAAGGACCGCGACATCGCGATGGTCTTCCAGAACTACGCCCTCTACCCCCACATGAGCGTGTACAAAAACATGGCCTTCGCCCTCAAGCTGCGAAAGACCCCCAAGGCCGAGATCGACAAGCGCGTCCAGGAGACCGCCAAGATCCTCGGCATCGAGGAGCTGCTCGACCGCAAGCCCAAGCAGTTATCCGGCGGCCAGCGCCAGCGCGTCGCCGTGGGGCGCGCGATCGTGCGCGAGCCCAAGGCGTTCCTCTTCGACGAGCCGCTCTCCAACCTCGACGCCAAACTCCGCGTCAC
>JBCAXI010000499.1:0-1855 GCA_038534175.1 Planctomycetota bacterium
CTCCAACGCTTGGAGACGCCGGTGGCGCCGATCCGGTCGGACGCGTTCTCGAACGAGCCGTCACCACGATTGAGGTAGCACTCATTGACGTAGGTGTCCTCGCTGATAAAGACGAGGTCGAAATCGCCGTCCCCGTCGAAATCCGCGACGGCGATGTCCTCGGAGTCGTGGCGCGCGTTGCCGGGCAACGCCGCGGGGTCGTGCGTGAATCGAATGCCACCGGCGTTGAGGAGGACGAGGTTGGGCCCGATCTCGCTGGCGATGATGAGATCGGGTCGGCCGTCGGCGTTGACGTCGGCGCACTCGACGTCCATGGAGCGACCGGCGGTGACGCCGTCGGGCAGGGCCGAGCCTGAGACGTCCTCGAATCGGAGCTCGGCACTGGTCTCGGCGGTAAGGGACGCGTTCACGATCAGTGCGATCGCGCTTGTCGCGATGGCGCCCATCGGGGTGTGGCGACGCTTCAAATCCGGCATGCGCGAGGCTCCCGTTCGCCGGCCCCCACGGCTCGACGACCCTCGGTGTACCCACGCGTTGGGAGCCCGTTGCGGCTCGCGGCGACGCGGCGTAGCGTGGGCGGATGGCGTCGGTCGAGATCATCATCGAGAGCCGCGGGCGAGGGCTGCGTGAGATCACGCACGAGATCGCCGCCGCGACGCGAGCGCTGCTGGATGGCGGTGCGTCGCCCGAGGGGCTGTGCACGATCTTTGTGCGCCACACGAGCTGCTCGCTGGTGATTCAGGAGAACGCCGACCCGTCCGCGCGGCACGATCTCGAGCGATGGCTCAACCGGCTCGTGCCCGAGGGCGACGAGCTGTACACGCACACGAGCGAGGGGGCGGACGACATGCCGGCCCACATCAAAGCCGCGCTCACGGCGACCTCGATTGGTGTCCCGATGCTCGGCGGACGATTAGCGCTTGGCACATGGCAGGGCGTGTACCTCTGGGAGCATCGCCGATCGCGACACGAGCGTCGCGTCGTGGTGCACGTGGGCGCGTGATGTCGATCGAGACGCCTCCGCCAAGCCAGCCGCCCGCGCCGGTGATCGCCGGCGAGCGCGTGCTGCTCCGACACCCAGCCGAGTCGGACCGAGCCGAGTGGATCGAGCTTCGACGCGAGAGCCGCGCGTTTCTTGAGCCGTGGGAGCCGGTGCCGCCGAGGGGCGTGGACGCGTTCGCGAACAGCGGGTTCGACCGTTACCTCCGCGGTGCCAACGCTAGCCACACGCAGCGCCACCTGCTATGTCTTCGCGATGGCACGCTCATCGGACACGTCGCGCTCAACCAGATCGTGCGCGGGGCGTTCCACAACGCGATCATGGGCTACTGGATTGGCGAGCGATTCACCCGGCGGGGGCTCATGAGTGAGGGCGTGACGCTGTGCATTCTCCGCGCGTTTGAGCAGTTGGGCCTGCACCGCGTCGAGGCCAACGTGATCCCGCGCAACGAGGCTTCTCGTCGCACCGCGCTGCGCTGTGGGCTGCGCCGCGAGGGCTACAGCCCCCACTATCTGCAGATCGCCGGAGTGTGGGAGGACCACGAGCGGTACGCGATCACGGCTGAAGATTGGCGCGACTCGTCGCGCGCGGGTCAGGAGCCGTAATACTCGGGCTCGTTGCCGGGCTTCCACTTGATGTTGCAGCCGATCGATGGCTTCTGCTCGGCCAGCGGGGCCCCGGTGAGCACGCAGTCGAGCGCTTTGCGCAGATCGGCACCCGTGACAGGGATGTCCGTCTTGGGACGACTGTCGTCGAGCTGGCCGCGGTACGCGAGTCGTTGGTTCGCATCGAAGATGTAAAAGTCGGGTGTGCAGGCGGCCTTATACGCCTTGGCGACGTCCTGCGTCTCATCAA
>JBCAXI010000500.1:0-1824 GCA_038534175.1 Planctomycetota bacterium
CCTCGGGGCCGGTTTCGATGACCACGAGGTGGTCGCAGGCCTCGAGGTCATCACTGGGTCCACGCGCATGAAGGCCGGCACGGCAACCAAGCTCGCGCTCAACACAATCTCCACCACGCTGATGATCCGCGAGGGCCGCGTGTTTAAGAATCTCATGGTCGATCTCCGCGCGACCAACGACAAACTCCGCGACCGCGCCGCCAGGATCGTCGTGACCCTCACCGATCTTGACCGCCCCGCCGCCATGCAACTCGTCCAAAGCGCCAACGGCAACGTCAAAGCCGCCATCGTCATGAACCGCCTCGGCCTCGGTCTCGCCGCAGCCGAACAACGTCTCGCCCACCACGCGGGCCGACTCGACCTCGCTCTTGCCGCCACGGAGTAAGCCATGCCCCTCCGCCTCATCCACGTTGGCCTTGGCCCGCTCGGCCAGCGGGTGCTCAACGACCTGCTCGACCGACAGCTCTGCGAGCTTGTCGCCGCCGTCGACATCGCACCCAACGTCTGCGGCAAGCCCGTGACGGACGTCATCCCCAACGCCCCCCATGAGCTGCGCATCACGCCCGCGATCGATCACTTGCCCGAGGCCGACATCGCGGTCGTCACCACGCAGTCGAGCGTTCGAGACTGTGCCCCCGTCTTTCGAGCCCTGCTCGAGCAGGGCCTCACCGTCGTCAGCACGTGCGAAGAGCTGCTCTGGCCCACACTTCGCCACGCGACACTCGCCAAGGAACTCGACGCCCTCGCCAAAGCGCACAACGCTCGCCTGCTCGGCACGGGCGTCAACCCCGGCTTCCTCATGGACACGCTCCCCGCGGTCGCGACCACCGCGTGCCACGCGGTCACCAGCCTCCGCGTCGAGCGTGTTCAAGACGCCACCACGCGACGCATCCCGTTCCAAAGGAAGATCGGCGCCACGCTGAGCCACGAGGCGTTCCAGGCCGGCATCGAGTCGGGCTGGCTGCAGCATGTCGGCCTCGGAGAGTCCATGCACCTCGCGTGCGACGCCGCGGGGCTACCGATCACGCGCTGGGATGAGTGCATCGAGCCGGTCATCGCGGAGTCACCCATGACCTGCGGCCTCGGCGAGATTCCAGCGGGCCACGCGGCGGGTGTCCGCCAGATCGCCGAAGCGTTCCACAACGACACCCGCGTCGCCGAGTTTGAGTTCGTCGCCGCCATCGGCCAGGCGGAACCGCGCGACGCCGTCCACATCGAGGGCGAGCCTTCGATCGACTTGGTGATCCCGGGCGGCGTGCACGGCGATATCGCGACCTCCGCCGTCACGATCAACGCGATCCCCGCGCTCCGCGCCGCTCCACCTGGGCTGCACACCATGCTCACCATACGAACGCCGCATCGCTGGTCGGCGGGCTAGGGGTGCCAGCCGATCCGATCGACACGCGCGCTCCCGCAAGGGTCACGCTCAGCGGACGCACGCTCACGGCGTTCGGCGGTTGCGACTATCTCGCGCTCAGCCGAGCGCCGGCGGTGCTCGACGCCGTGCGAGAGGGCCTCGACCGCTACGGGTTGAGCGTGACCGCGAGCCGCGAGACGACGGGCAACACCGAGGCGCACGAGCAGCTCGAACGCGCGGTTCGGGTGTTCTTTGATCCCGTGTTGCCGGGGCACGACGTGCTCCTCTGCCCCGATGGCTACATCGCCAATCTGGCGGCCGCCCAGTCGCTGCGGGCCCGAGGCGTGCGACGGGCATGGCTCGACGCGCACGCCCACAAGAGTCTCGAGGACGCCGCCCACGCCGCGGGCCTGCCGATCTCGCGATATCCCCACCAAGAGACCCCGAGCTTCGTTGACGCCGCGACG
>JBCAXI010000501.1:0-1823 GCA_038534175.1 Planctomycetota bacterium
GCCAAGCGCGCGACGCGCTGCTCGAGGCCGCCGGCCCATGTGTGTGCGGCGCGAGACGTGCACGAGCACGAGGTGCTCGCACTTCAGAACGCCGAGCCACTCGGCGATGTCGGCGATGTGCATGTGCTGCCCGATGCGCGCGCGGCTCTTGTGATCCGGCTCGACGAAGGTGCAGTCGGCGATGACGATCTTCGCGTTGAGCAGGTCGTCGCGGATGAGGTGCGGGCCCGGCGCGGTGTCACCCGTGTAGGCGACGAGCGGGATCTCGAGGCGTCGGGTGATCTCCTCGCCTCGGTCCTTGAGTTCTTTGAGCTTGTCTTGCGGGAGGCCCTCGTACTCGCTCTTGAGCTTGGAGCGTTTCTCGACGACGACGTAGCCGGTGCAGGGCTGGGCGTGGTCGACGGGGAATCGTCGGAGGATGACGTTGTTCTTGATCTGGAACTCGTCGTCGGGGCCGAGGGCGACGAGCTCGTAGGGGGTCTGCTGGCGTTCGAGTCCCTGGAAGCCCTTCATCATGGCGTGGACGTCGTCGGCCATCTCGGTGGGACAGAGGATGCGTCCGTCGCCCATGCCCTGGAAGCGTCGCTGGGAGCACCAGTACGCGAGCCCGCCGACGTGGTCCATGTGCCCGTGGGTGATGGCGACGTTGGGGCTGGCGAGGCTGGCTCTTGTGCACAGGCCCATGTCGAAGACGAGGTCGAGCTCGGGGAGCTGGATGCTGGTGGCCTCGCCGGCCATGGAGACACCCTGCACGCGGTAGGGGTGCAGATAGAGGAAGCCGAGCGTGCCCTCGCGGGGCGGGGGGCGTGGGATCATTGGTGTGGAACCTCCGGTTCGGGCGCGGGCCCGAGTCGGCGTGTCGTGGCGCGGTGCGCGTCACCGCGGAAGTCGTCGGATGCTAGGCCCGCGGTGTTGGAGTCTTTCCCGAGGGCGCTCTTCCTACGCTGGTGGCGCCGAGCGGTTGCGACGACGGGTCGCCAAGAGCGATGGCGAGGAGCGATGGCGAGGAGGCCGGCGCGTGACATCGAACGAGCCCGAAGAGACCAAGGCGAGCGCCCCCAACAGCGCGCGCTCCGAAGCGACAGCTGAGGATGGATCGGCGCCGGCGGTGTCAGAGACGTCGCTGGGCGAGGTGTTCCAGAGGCTCGGGCCGGCGGGCCCGCTGGCGGTGATCGCGCTGATCCTGCCGGCGATCGGTGGGTTCGCGCTGCTGGGCACGCTGAACATCGTGGGGCCCTGGTTCAAGTCGCACGACGAGCTGGGCGTGGTGGTGTACGCGGTGGGGTTCGCGGTGTTCGCGGGTTTGGCGATCTTGCCGACGTACGCGCAGGCGGCGCTCGGGGGCTGGGCGTTCGGATTGTGGGTCGGCTTTCCCGCGGCGCTGGTGGGGTTCTTCGGCGGGTCGATCATCGGCTACGCGATCGCGCGGCGGGCCAGCGGGGATCGCGTGCAGGAGCTGATGCGCGAGCACGAGAAGTGGCGCCTGGTGCGCGACGCGCTCGTGGGGGCGGGCTTCTGGAAGACGCTGGGCATCGTGACGCTGGTGCGGATTCCGGTGAACTCGCCGTTCGCCGCGACGAATCTGGTGATGGCGGCGGTGAAGACGCCCGTGGCGCCATACCTGATCGGGACGCTGGTGGGCATGGCGCCGAGGACGCTCGCGTACGTGTACGTCGCGTCGCTGATCCAGGGCGAGTTCACGAGCGAGGACGTGACGTCGAAGCCCGTGTGGTACCTGCCGGCGGCGTTGATCTCCGCGGTGGTGGTGATCGTGATTGTGGGTTGGGTGGCGAACCGCGCGTTGAAGCAGGCGACGGCGACGC
>JBCAXI010000502.1:0-1819 GCA_038534175.1 Planctomycetota bacterium
GGCCGACGGTGGGAAGGAAGATGTGCCCCCGTGGCTCGTTGGGCTTGGGCTCGAGCGCGAACCTGAATCCATAGCCCCTTTCGGCGTTGTAGCCGCAGATGAAGTTGATCGCGTCGCGGTATCGGTCGAGCGATTCAACCGGATCCTTGGCGGCGTCGCTCTCGCAGCCCTCCCGTCCACCCCACATGACGTAGATGTTGGCGCCAAACTCAGCGCCGAGGTCCATGGCGCGCATGGTCTTGTGCACGGCGTATGCGCGAACGTCCGCGTCGTTGCTCGTGAACGCCCCGTCGCGAAACACGGGATCAGAGAACAGGTTGGTCGTTGCCATGCAGACCCGCAGGCCCGTTCGGTCGAGCGCGACTCGAAAGTCCTTCTTGATGCGCTCGGCCTCGGCGTCGCTCGCGTCGATGGGAATGAGGTCGTTGTCGTGGAAGTTCACGCCCAGCACACCGCCGGCCTCACCGAGGAGGTCGACGATCTCTGCGGGCGAGAGCGCAGGACGCGTCGCCTCTCCAAACGGGTCGCGGCCGGGATTGCCGACAGTCCAGAGGCCGAACGTGAACTTGTCGCTGGGCGAGGGGGTGTGGCTCATGTCGTGTGCTCCCGTGCGGGTGTCGGCTCGGAGGTGGCACGTTGGGCGTCGCTCAGCGCGGCCGAGGCAACACGCAGGTCGTCGTACAAGCGGTCGTACACCACCCGCGCCGCATCGAGAGGTGCGTTGGGGATCGGCTCGGTCGTCGTTGCAGGACGGATCCAGCGGCATGCGAGTTCACTGAGGTCATCGACCTCGTCGATGCCGAACGCGGCGAGCGCCGCCGCGCCGAGTGCGGAGCCCTGCTCGGAGTCAAGTGTGACGATCGGAACCCTGGTCGCGTCGGCGAGCACCTGGCGCCAGAGTGCTGACTGCGATCCGCCGCCGGTCACTCGGATCGCGTCGGGATTGCCGGCGACATCTCGAATGATGTCGGCGATCTGCGCAAGTGCGAGCGAAACGCCCTCGATGACGGCACGAACAAGATGCGCCCGCGTGTGCGATCGACGCAGGCCGATCCAGCCACCGCGGGCGTCGGGATCGGGCATCGGGCACCGCTCGCCCGTGAGGTAGGGCAAAAAGACAAGCCCATCGCAGCCCGATGGCGCCATCGCGGCTTCGTTGAGCAGAGCCTGCAACGGGACGTCAGGCGCTAGCACGCCGCGCGCCCATTCGAGGCTGCCCGCCGCAGACAGCATGCATCCGCTGAGATTCCATCGCCCGGTTTGGGCACCCCGTCCGGTCGCGTCGCAGAACAGATTCACCCGCCCAGGCGTATCGCCGAGCAGGTCGGGCGCCGCCTCATCGCATGGTCCCAGCACCACCCCGCTGGTTCCAAGGATGATGAGTGTCTCGCCCGCATTGAGCACGCCCGCGCCCACCGATGCGGTCTGATTATCGCCCGAGCCGATCACGATCGGCGTGCCTTCTGGAAGTCCGGTGGCTTCGGCGGCCCACGCCGTGACTGCTCCAATGGGGGTTCCCGATTCGGCCAAGTCCGGCAGTGTGTCCAACTCGATCTCGAGGCGTTCGAGGACGCGCGTGTTCCACGTTCGCGAGCGCGGGTCGAGCAGCATCGTGCCCGAGGCGTCGCCCACATCGGTCCTGAACGCGCCAGTAAGTTGGAGCGCGAGGAAGTCCTTCGGCAGGCAAAGCCCCGCGACACGCTCCGCGATGGAGGGGTGTGCTTCGCGCAGCCAGAGCAGCTTGGGCGCCGTGAATCCGCAGAGCGATGGACAGCCCGACATCTCGACGCACGCGTGGCGTCCGCCAAGGCGCTCTTCG
>JBCAXI010000503.1:0-1819 GCA_038534175.1 Planctomycetota bacterium
GGATTGTTGACCTCGACGTTCCTGAACCTCATCGTCGTCCCCGCCGGCTACTCGCTGGTGTTCGGACACAAGCCAGAACCGCGTCGCCGGACGCGATCCAAGTGAATTCGATCTCAACCCTCAAGGAGAACTGACATGAACGATCTGACCAAGCTGCTCCTCGCCTCGACCATCGCCGGAACACTCGCACTTGGCGGGTGCGGCAACGACTCGGGAACACCAGAGTCTGATTCTCACGCGGAGCACGATGACCACGGCGAAGACGGACACGATGACCACGACCATGCCGAAGGGGAGCACGATGAGCACGAAGGCCATGATCACGGTGCCGAGCGTGACCTCGGCTCGGTGACGATCGCCGGCACCACACTCAGCGTTTCGATGGGGGGCGAAGTCGAACCTTCGGCAGTCTTGCACCTCGACATCGTGAGAACGGACGGCCCCGAACCGGCCGCGATCCGAGTCTGGATCGGCGATGAAGCCGCGACCGGCGCACTCAAGGGAAAGGCAAGCGGTAGCGGAGGCGACTATCACGCCGACGCCGAGGCGCCCGCAGAACTCACACCCGATGCCGCAGTTTGGGTCGAGATCGAGACAGCGACTGGCGAGCGACAGAGTGCAGCGATCCAACTCCCGTAGAGTGTGTATGTCGTCATTTGGCTGACCATGCTCAGCTACGTTTCGTTTGCATGCCACAGTTCGGCGTGACACTGGCGCCGCCCTTCAACCCACGTCCCGGCAAAGAGATGCGCCTGCATCAGCAGCCGCGGCAGATCCGGGTTTCGGATCGTCTCACCCACCCGCGGATGGAAGCACGCCGGTGGCCATAGCACCACGTCGTCGTGCTCGAGCATGATCCGGGCGACGAGGCCGGGGCCGGCTTGATCGCCGACGTAGCGGCGCTCGAAGAACGACTCCTCGATCGCGTTCACCGCCCGCCAGGCTGCGGGGTGGTTCGAGACAAAGCCCATCGCCGCGTTCGAGATGATGTCGCGCTGCTCGCACGCGACCCAGGCGGTCACGCCGGGCGGGCAGCAGGCGTCGAGCGGGCGTACCGGCTTGATGTCGGTGTCGAGGTAGACGCCGCCGACGCGGGCCATGAGTTCGAGGCGGAGGATGTCGCTGCGCATGACGCAGCCGGGGACGCCGCCGATCGCGAGGCACGCATCCCACGCCCGTCGATTGAGAATCGGGAACGGCAGGTGGTCGTCGGTCCAGAGGCGGAGTGTCCAGCCCGGGTTCATCTCGGCGAACCGGCGTCGCCAGCGGCGCTGCTGGACGGGCATCTCGCCGCGGCCGAGCCAGATCTGGTGCAGATCCTTCGGGATGGGCGGGGCCTTAGCCATCAGGCGACGGCCTCGGCAGACTGGATGCTGGCGTTGTAGAGATACGCGCCGCCGTGCTCGCGGGCGTCTGGTTCAGACTGCTCGAAGAGGCCCCAGTGGTATGGAACCACGTCGCGGAAGTGGCCGTGCTCGTTGATGACGCGGGTCAGGTAGCCGGGCCCGGTCTGGTCCCAGATGCCGCGGTAGATGAGGATCGAGTGGGCGAGGTCCCGGACGCAGTGCCAGAGCGCCGCGTGGCAGGGCACCGCTCCCATCACCGCGGGCGAGAGCAGATGCGGGCGCCCGCGCTGCTGAGTGGTGGAGCAGAACGCCCGCACACCATCGATCAGCTCGTCGATCGGCCGAAGTGGCAAGCGGTCGGGATCGACGAACACGCCGCCCTCACGGGCGAGCAGCTCAATGGGACGAGACGTTCAAGCTGCCCGAGCCCGCGGGCGCGGCGTCGCGCCTGAACATCCTCCGCTACGAGCTGC
>JBCAXI010000504.1:0-1814 GCA_038534175.1 Planctomycetota bacterium
GTGCTCGCGGTCACGAGTAAGGGCGTGCGCGAGGCGATCGCGCAGCTCCGCGCCGCCAGCGGCGTCGACTCCATCCAAGACGCCGACGCCGAGGCGAGCTACGAGGCGCTCAAGAAGTACGCGATCGACCTGACCGAGAAAGCCCAGCAAGGAAAGCTTGATCCCGTCATCGGTCGCGACGACGAGATCCGCCGCACCATGCAGGTCCTCAGCCGACGCACGAAGAACAACCCGGTGCTGATCGGCGAGCCGGGCGTCGGCAAGACCGCGATCGCCGAGGGGCTGGCGCTGCGCATCGTCCAGGGTGACTGCCCCGAGGGCATGCGCGGCAAGCGGATCATGGCGCTCGACGTGGGCCAGCTGCTCGCCGGCGCCAAGTACCGGGGCGAGTTCGAGGAGCGCCTGAAAGCAGTCCTCAAAGAAGTGGAGGCGGCCGAGGGCGAGGTGATCCTGTTTATTGATGAGCTGCACACCATCATCGGCGCGGGCGCCGCTGAAGGAGCCGTCTCGGCGGGCAACCTGCTCAAGCCGGCGCTCGCCCGCGGCGAGCTGCGCTGCATCGGCGCGACCACGCTGGACGAGTACCGCAAGCACGTCGAGAAGGACGCCGCCTTCGAGCGTCGATTCCAGCCGATCTACGTTGATCAGCCGAGCGTCGAGGAGACGGTCGCGATCCTGCGCGGGCTCAAGGAGCGGTACGAGGCGCACCACGGCGTGGGCATCCGCGACGAGGCGCTGCTGGCCGCGGCGAACCTGTCCAACCGCTACATCGCCGATCGGTTCCTGCCCGACAAGGCGATCGACCTGATCGACGAGGCCGCGAGCCGATTGCGGATCGAGAACGACAGCATGCCGACCGAGCTCGACGAGCTGCGCCGCCGGATCATGCAGCTCGAGATCGAGCGAGAGGCGCTGAAGATCGGCAAGGGCGAGCACCCCGAGGACGCCGAGCTGTCGCGTATCGAGAGCGAGCTCGCCGAGCTGCAAGAGAAGAACCGAGCGCTCACCGCGCGCTGGGAGGCGGAGAAGAAGGAGCTCGAATCCGTCAGCGAGGTGAAAGACCAGATCGAGCACAAGAAGATCGAGCTCGAGCAGGCGCAGCGCCGCGGCGACTTCGAGGCCGCGGCGCGCATCCAGCACGGGGACATCCGCGACCTGGAGACCAGGCTCGCCTCGGCCGAGGGCGCGATCGCCGAGCGTCGGGCTCGCGGCGACATGCTCGTGAGCGAAGAAGTGGACGCCGAGCAGATCGCCGATGTCGTCGGGCGCTGGACGGGGATTCCTGTTTCCAGGCTCGTCGAGACCGAGCGCGACAAGCTCGTGCGCATGGAGGACCACCTGCGCGATCGCGTGATCGGACAGGACGAGGCGCTGCGCGCGGTGGCGGACGCGGTTCGTCGCAGCCGTGCGGGCCTGAGCGATCCGAACCGCCCGATCGGGAGCTTCCTGTTCCTGGGCCCGACGGGCGTGGGCAAGACCGAGACGTGCAAGGCGCTCGCCGAGTTCTTGTTCGACACCGAGGACGCGCTGGTGCGGATTGACATGTCCGAGTACATGGAGAAGCACGCGGTGAGCCGGTTGATCGGCGCCCCTCCCGGGTACGTCGGGTACGACGAGGGCGGCGCGTTGACCGAGGCGGTGCGCCGTCGCCCGTACTGCGTCATCCTCATGGACGAGATCGAGAAAGCGCACAGAGATGTGTTCAACGTGCTGCTGCAGCTGCTGGACGACGGGCGCCTGACCGATGGCCAGGGGCGCACGGTCGACTTCAAGAACACGATCGTGGTGATGACGAGTAACATCGGCAGCCAGCG
>JBCAXI010000505.1:0-1812 GCA_038534175.1 Planctomycetota bacterium
CAAGCACGGGCATAAAGACCTGCCCGACTCGGCGACCGTCGGCGTCGAGTACCGCGTGACGTCCGATCGCGTTGTGCTGGCTGTGCAAGATCGCGGCCCGGGCTTCACGCCCGGCGAGGTTCCCGACCCCACGCTCGATGAGAATCTCGAGCTGCCCAGCGGCCGCGGCCTCATGCTCATGCGGGCCTACATGTCCGACGTTCGGCATAACGAGGCGGGCAACCGCGTCGAGATGACCCTGCTCGCAGAGCCCGAGGATGACGACGATGACGACCTGTTCGTCGATTGATCGCCTCGACCCGAATCCACGATCGACCTAGAATAGAACAGTTCTAAAAACAGATCGCCAGATCCGAGAACAACGCTCGGATCGATGCCCGCATAAGGTCTGTAACGAACCCGGAGGCTCGCGATCATGACCGTCAAGCTGCCCATCTATCTAGACAACGCCGCCACGACCCGCACGGATCCCCGCGTGGTCGAGGCGATGCTCCCCTACTTCACCGAGGTCTACGGCAATCCTGGCTCGCGAAACCACGCGTTCGGCTGGGCCGCCGAGGAAGGCGTCGACACCGCCCGCCGGCAGGTCGCCGAACTCATCGGCGCGGACCGCAAGGAGGTCGTCTTCACCAGCGGCGCGACCGAGTCGAACAACCTCGCGATCAAGGGCGGGGCCTACATGTTCCAGAAGGCGCCCGCCGGCAGCGCGAATCGCGGGCACATCATCAGTTGCACCGTCGAGCACAAGGCCGTGCTCGATCCCGTCAAGCGCCTCCAGAAGGAAGGCTTTGACGTCACGCTGCTCGACCCACCCGCCGATGGCGTCATCACCGCCGACATGGTCAAGGACGCGATGCGCGACGACACCATCCTCGTCTCGCTGATGTGGGCCAACAACGAGATCGGCACGATCAGCGAGATCCCGCAGATCGGGGCCCTCTGCCACGATCGCAAGGTCGTCTTCCACACCGACGCGACCCAGTGGGTCGGCAAGATGCCCACCGACGTCAACACGGACAACATCGATCTGCTCAGCCTGAGCGCGCACAAGATGTACGGACCAAAGGGCGCCGGCGCCCTCTACATCCGGCGACGCCGTCCTCGCATCCGCATCCAGGCCCTTCAAGAGGGCGGCGGACAAGAGCGCGGCTACCGCTCGGGCACGCTCAACGTCACCGGCATCGTCGGACTCGGCAAGTCCGCCGAGCTCTGCCTCGCCGAGATGGACGACGAGCGTGAGCGTCTGCTCAAGCTGCGCAATAAGCTCGAGCAGGGCATCGAGCAGCGCGTCGACACGATCCAGATCAACGGGCATCGCGAGAAGCGGCTTCCGCACATCACCAACATCTCATTCGGCTTTGTCGAGGGCGAGAGCATGATGATGGCGATCAAGGAGATCGCGGTCAGCTCCGGCAGCGCGTGCACGAGCGCCAGCCTCGAGCCGAGCTACGTGCTCAAGGGCTTGGGCGTCGGCGACGACCTGGCGCACTCGAGCCTGCGCATGAGCCTGGGACGCTGGAGCACCGAGGCCGAGGTCGACTACGCGGTCGACAAGATCGCGACCGCGGTCGCCAAGCTCCGCGAGCTGAGCCCCTTGTACGACATGCACAAGGAAGGCATCGACATCACGAAGATCGAGTGGCAGGCGCACTGAGCTTGTCTCTGTCGGGCCCGTCCGGGCCCGAGGTGAACCGCCCCCAACCCTGCGGGCACGGACTCAGATTGAACCACACGCCCCTGGCTTTTCGCGAGGGCACGGACGGAAAGGAACACACCATGGCATACGGCGACAAGGTCATCGACCATTATGAG
>JBCAXI010000506.1:0-1809 GCA_038534175.1 Planctomycetota bacterium
CGGCCGTCATGTCCTCCTGAACCTCCGGCAGCGGGTGCTCCTCGCACCAGTCGCACACCCACGCCACCGCCTCGTCCGGGTCGTCGGTGATTCGGAACAACTCCAGGTCCTTCGGACTGATCGTCTGGTACTTGTCCCGCAGCGTCTCCCGCGCCCAATCGAGCATGCCGCCCCAGAACTCCTTGCCCACCAACACCACCGGCGCCAACGGGGTCTTGCTCGTCTGAATCAGCGTCATCGACTCGAAAAACTCGTCCATCGTCCCAAATCCGCCAGGGAAGTTGATGAACGCGCGGCTGTACCGCACGAACATCACCTTGCGCACAAAGAAGTAATCAAAGTGGATCTCGTGCGTCTGGTACTCATTGGGCTTCTGCTCGTGCGGCAGCGCGATGTTCAGCCCCACGCTCACGCCACCCGCCTCGTACGCGCCTTTGTTCCCCGCCTCCATGATCCCCGGGCCACCGCCCGTGATCGTCGTCACGTTCCGCTCGGCCAGCCCCCTCCCCACCGCCACCGCCTTCTGGTACCACTCGTTCTCCGGCTTGAGCCGCGCCGAGCCGAACACCGACACACCCGCCGGAAGCCCGCTCAGCGTGTCGATCGCCTGCACGAACTCGCTGTTGATCCGCAGAATCCGCCACGACTCGGCGAACAGGTGCGGCTTCACGCTCGGTCGGGAATTGGAAGGGTTCGCTTGGTTCATGCCGTCTCCGGAAACTGGACCGCGTTCGGTGGATCACCTGTCGGTTGCGGTGGATCGCGTCGACCCGTAGCGCCACGCCACCGAGCCCGGGAGAGCGTAACCAACCGAACGCGCGCCAAGAGCGGACATAAATGACCGCAAGGGCCTTCCTCCGTTCGGGTGTGCAGGCTTAGGATCGCGCTATGACGCGAACTTCGTCGGGCGCACCTTCCAACGGCTCCTCTCGCCCTCGTGCCAAGAGCTTCGCCAACCACGCCGCCGCGCTCCGATGGCTCAATGCGCGGACCAACGTCGAGCGCACCCGCCCGCACCAGATCGATCCCGCGGCCTTCAAGCTCGAACGCATGCAGGCCCTTCTCGCCGAGCTCGGCGATCCCCACGCCGACACCAAGTTCGTCCACATCGCCGGCAGCAAGGGCAAGGGCAGCGTCGCCGAGATGGTTGTCTCATGCCTCACCGCATGCAGCTACGGCGTCGGCTTGCTGACCAGCCCCCACCTCGTCGACATCCGCGAGCGCATCCGCATCGGCAACGCCGAGATCAGCGAGGGCGACTTCACTCGCCTGCTCGCCAAGGCCGCCACCGCCAACGCCCGCATGATCGCCAAGCCAGCCCACAAGAAACTCGGCGAGGCGACCTACTTCGAGCTGCTCGCCGCCGTCGCGTTCCTCTACTTCGCCGAGCAGGCGGTGGACCTCGCCGTCATCGAGGTCGGCCTCGGCGGACGCCTCGACGCGACCAACGTCATCACGCCCGAGGTCACCGCCGTCACCGCCATCCAGCTCGAGCACACCGAGCTCCTGGGCGACACCCTCCCCGAGATCGCCCGAGAGAAAGCAGGCATCTTCAAGCCCGACGTCAAGGCCCTCACGTTCAAGCAGCCGGGCGAGGTGCTCGACGCGCTCAAGGCCGCCGCCCAGGACGCCGGCGCCGTCTTCAAGGTCGTCGGCAAGGACATCGACTTCAGCTACCGGTTCGAGGCCAGCCCCGAGCTCGGCCCGCACGCCCGAGTCGTCCTCTCCACCCGAACCAGCAACTTCGAGCACCTGCCCGCCCCACTCAAGGGAGAGCACCAGGCGCTCAACTGCGGCCTCGCGCTCGCG
>JBCAXI010000507.1:0-1799 GCA_038534175.1 Planctomycetota bacterium
GTGACGCGTCGCGGCGCCTTGGAGGTGGGCTTGCGGGACGCGTCACGACGACCGGCTGAGCCGCCCGTGTTGGCTCGCTCCCGAGACACTCGTCGAGGCATCTAGCGCGGCCTCTACTGCGAAGCCCTGACCACGCCCGCGTCGTGTCCAGTCGCGGGGCTCGCCGCCTAGGATCCATCAACTTGCGAGACTGTTCCATGACACAGACCGATGCCACCGCCGGTTCGCCCAACTCGATGCCGGACGTGCAGGCGTCGCCCGATCGCCGCCGCGTCCCCATCGATCGCGTGGGCGTCAAAAACGTGATCTATCCGATGCGGCTGCGCACCCGAAAGGGCGGCGAGCAGCACACGATCGCGACCATCAACATGTACGTCGCCCTACCACACCACCAGAAGGGCACGCACATGAGCCGTTTCCTAGAGGTGCTCAACGAGCATCAGTGCGAGCCGGTCACCCCCGCCCGCATTCCCGAGATCACTCGAGCGATCAAGGACCGACTCGAGGCCGAGGAGGCCCACTTCGAGGCCGAGTTCACCTACTTCATCGAGAAGCACGCCCCTGTCACCGGGCATCCGGGCCTCATGGATTACAAGGTTCGGTTCGAGTGCACCAGCAACGGGCTGGATGACTTCCGCATGAGCGTCGCCGCTCCGGCGACCAGCCTGTGCCCGTGCTCCAAGGAGATCTCGGAGTACGGCGCCCACAACCAGCGATGCGAGATCACGGCCAACGTCCGTCTCGACGGCGAGCTCTGGATCGAGGAGCTCGCCGAGATGCTCGAGTCCGCCGCGAGCTACCCCGTCTTCGCGGTGCTGAAGCGTCCCGACGAGAAGCACGTCACCGAAAAGGCCTTCGACAACCCCAAGTTCGTCGAGGACATCGTGCGCGACCTCGCCGTCCGCCTCGACGAGGAGGATCGCATCGCGTGGTACGCGATCGAGTCGGAGAACTTCGAGTCGATCCACTCGCACAACGCGTACGCCCAGATCATCCGCGACAAACGCGAGGACTGAGCCCGCGCCCGCCGATACGCTCCGGGCGTGCGGCGACTCATCCCCAGCATGTTCCACCGTCGGCTGCTGCTCGTCGCCATCGTCGGCGTGCTGGGTGTGCTTCCCCTCGCAGGGCAGCTCGTTCGACTCACGCTTGCGCAGGGCGCGGGCCTCCGGGCCGAGGCCGAGGGCAAGCTCCAGCGGTCCGAGTGGCTGCCCACCCGTCGGGGCCGCATCATCGATCGGCACGCGCGCGTGCTCGCGACCGATCGCGCTAGCTACGCCGTCTCGGTCTCGTACCCGGTCATCACCGGCGAGTGGGCGACACGCCGCGCCGGGCGATACGCACGCCGCGCCCACCGAGACACGTGGCCCAAGCTCTCCGCCGTGCAGCGCGAGGCGCTCATCGACCGATACCTGCCCGTCTACCAGAGCCATCTCAACGAGGCCTGGGACCGATTCGCGACGCTCGCCGGCGTCTCGCGGGCCCGCCTCGATCGCCGCCGAGAGCATGTCCAGTCCTCGGTCGAACGCATGTTCGGCAGCATCGTTGATCGTCGCCTGCGCCTCGCCCGCGCCGAGCAGCTCGCGCGGGGTCAGGAGATCACCGCCGAGATCGAGGAGCGCCTCCAGGGGCTCGCTCGTCGTCCCATCCGCGAGCAGACCTCGGGCCACGTGCTTGCTCCGCGCGTGCCCGACGAGATGAGCTTCGCCTTTCGGCGCCTCGCCGCCGAGCGCATCGAGCTGCGGCCCGCCGGCGATGACGGCCCCGCGGACACCGTCGAGCGCGTGCCCGGGCTTGAG
>JBCAXI010000508.1:0-1778 GCA_038534175.1 Planctomycetota bacterium
ATCGAGCAGCAGCGTGTCGATCTCCGTCTCACTGCTCACCGTGATCATGCCGATTTCTCTTCTCGCGCAGAAGTCTCGGAGCTGGTCGCAGTAGGCGCCGAGCATGGCTTTGTAGCGTTTGATGAGTGGGGCGCTGACGGTGACCTCGGCGAGGTCGGCGTCTTCCATGTCCTTGAGGCGGAGGTCGCCGGCGACGCCGCCGGGCAGGGTGGGATCGAGCTCTTGCGGCGCCAGGACTTGGATACAGAACACGTCGTACCCGCGGCCGACGAGCATGCGGAGGCCTTCCTCGTAGCCCTCTTTGTAGAAGAAGTCGGAGAGAACGACCATGACGCCGCGCCCGCGCCGGGTCAGGGCGATGCGTTTGCAGGCGGCGCGGAAGTCGGAGCCGCCCTCGGGTTCCAATTGGCAGAGGAACTGGGCAAGGTCGTGGACGCGGCGCTTGCCGCGGAGGTCTCGGATGTTGCCGGCGACGCCGTTGGTGGTGGGCTCGGACTCGGTGGTGCGCTCGCCGAGTGCGGTGCAGGCGACGCGGTTGAGGTTGACGAGCCCGATGTAGCCCAGCGCGGCCGCGGCGCGTTGCATGAACTGGAACTTGCTGGGCTCGCCGCAATCGGCGGAGGCGGTGGCGTCGATGACGAGGTGCAGGGCGAGGTCTTCCTCTTCCATGAAGAGCTTGAGGAAGAAGTGGTCGAGGCGGGCGTAGATGTTCCAGTCGATGTGTCGGAGGTCGTCGCCGACGACGTAGGGGCGATGGTCGGCGAACTCGACCGACTCGCCGCGGCGCTTGGAGCGGCGCTCGCCCTTCATCTTGCCGGCGAAGACCTTGCGGCTGGTGACATCGAGCCGCGTGAGGCGCGCGGAGAGCTGGGTGTCGATGAGTTCGTCGAGAGACTGGGGCTTGGAGCGGCTTTGGGTTTGGAGCATGCGGGACTCGGGGCTGCTGGTTGTTACTCGTGGTCGTCTTCAAGACGGGCCACGCGGTGGAAGACGTTGGGCTCCTCAAACGCGTCGAAGCCATCGGCGATGGCCTTGCGGATGAGGGTTCGGAGATTGGCGCTGTTCGCGGTGAGCACGGTTCGATCGCTGTCGTTGCCAAAGCTTGTCGTGGTGGCCCCGGGATGGCCGGCGTCGATGCGGCCGCTCAGCCAATCGCTGTCGATAAACGACATGAACATCTTGTCGTTCTCGATGTTGAACACCGCGAAGTGGTGCACGGGGATGACAAACCCGGAGATGAGCTGCGCGTCGGCGTCGCTGTCCTCTGAGCCCGACAACCCGCCGAGGGCGTGCAAGGTGAGGTCGCCAACGATGTGGTCGTCGATCCGGTATAGCGCCACGCGGAGCTGCGCGGAGGCACCGAGCACTCGCATGATGTGGTAGCCATCCTCGTGGGGCATGATGGACACGGTTGCGTCCGCGGCGCCACCCGGCTCGTCTTGATCCACCCACACGCCGTTGATCTCAGGCACGTGCGTCATGCCCTCCGGGCCAAGCCCATTGAGCGAGGGGGTTTGGCAACCGATGAGGGTTGTGAAGACGAGCCCCATCGCGACCGCGGTCAGCATGTTGCGCACTTCGGCGTCCCTTCGTTTGTGGCGATGTCGTTCGTGGTTTCGCCGATTGTGGTCATGTCGCGGGAGCGGCGGCGGGGACGGGCTCGGTGGGCGTGAGCTTGAGGATCTCGCGGACGAGGTCGTCCTGATCGACGCGATCGGCCTCGGCCTCGAAGTTGAGCAGCACGCGGTGGCGGAGGCAGGGGAGCGCAACATGCTGAC
>JBCAXI010000509.1:0-1775 GCA_038534175.1 Planctomycetota bacterium
ACGCCCGACGGGCGGATCAGCCGCTACATCCACGGCCTGGATTACCCGTCGCGGGACGTCCGCCTGTCGCTGCTCGAGGCCGCCGAGGGCAACCTGACCGAGAGCCTGGGCGACATGATCACGGGGTTCTGCTTCCGGTGGGATCCGAACGCGGGCGGCTACACGTTGCAGGCGTTCCGCGTGATGCAGATCGGCGGCGTGGTCACGGTGGTGGCGCTGGTGATTCTGCTCGGCATGCTTTTCTTCGGCGAGCGCGTGCGTCGCCGACTCCGCGCCCGTTCTGTTTCGGCCGCCCCGTCGGCCTCTCCCACGGTCACAGACCCGTCCACCGGCGCGAGCGCGTCGGCATCAACCGCGACGGCTTAGCGAGGCTCGTTCCATGGACCTGATGACGATCATCACGCCGACCATCGCCGAGGGCTTCTGGCACGGGCTGTTTTTCCGTGACGGCGGCAACAACGTCGACGGGCCGGACGCCGACAACCTGTTCATGTTTCTGTGGTGGCTCGGCGTGGTTTGGTTCGTGCTGCTGATGGTGCTCGCGACGTACTGGTGCATCAAGTACCGGCGCAAGGAGGGCGTGCCCGCGCCACGATCGGCGAGCCACAACACGCCGCTCGAGGTCGTCTGGACGGTGATCCCCACGATCATTCTGTTCGTGATCTTCGTTTGGGGATTCAAGGGCTACATGCGGTACCACATTCCCGAGGCCGGCGGCGAGGAGCTGACGGTTGTCGCGAAGATGTGGAACTGGGACATCACGTACCCCAACGGCATGAAGTCGAACCTGCTGACCGACGAGATCGGCGCGATCGAGGCGCCCATCTTCGTCGTGCCCAAGGACACGCCCATCAAGCTCCGCATGACGAGCTCCGACGTGATCCATAGCTTCTGGGTGCCCGACTTCCGAACCAAGCTCGATGTCTTCCCCAATCGATACACCAGCTACTGGTTCCGAGCGCCCGAGGTTGGCGACCACTGGCTGTTCTGCGCCGAGTACTGCGGCGACCAGCACTCTGAGATGGCCGGCATCATCCGCGTGGTGGAGCCGGAGGAATACGTGCAGTTTCTGGTCGACGGCGGCGTGCCGCTGGGTGAGCTCGCGCCGGCCGCGGCGGGCGCGATCGTTGCCAAGTCCGCCGGCTGCGTCGCGTGCCACGCCTCAACCGAGGCCGCAGGAACGGGTCCGGGCTGGGGCGGGGCGTACGGCTACGAGGTCCGCTTCACCGACGGGACCAGCCAGACACGCGACGCGAACTACATCCGCGAGTCGATCCTCACACCCGCGGTGCACATCGTTGAGGGCTACGGCAACAACATGACGCCGTACGCCGGCGTGCTCACCGAGGACCAGATCAACTATCTGATCGCGTACATCCAATCGCTCTCGGACAAGGGGCCGAAGAGCGTGTTCGAGATTCCGGGCGCCGGCGACGGCGCGTCAGAATCCGAAGCCGGATCCGAGGCCGACGCCGCGGATGAGACCGGCAGCCAGACCGGCGCCGAGACCGGTGTCGAGACCGAGGGGATTCCGGGGGGCTAAGCCCTCAACCCGTGCCATACGTTCACGAGCGAGGCCGACCATGACCACGATCGATCGTTCCAACGAGTTGCCATCCGACCACGACCCGAGCCACGACACCGGCCACGGTCCTCACCACGATGAGGGCTCGTACCTCACGCCTAAGGGCGGCCCGCTCGTCACGGTGTGGGACTGGTGCACCACGGTCGACCACAAGAAACTCGGCGTGATGTACCTCGTCGCGGTGCTGTTC
>JBCAXI010000510.1:0-1771 GCA_038534175.1 Planctomycetota bacterium
ACCAACTCACCACGGAGGTCGATCTGCTGTCATTGGGCTTGCTCGCCTCGCACGACGCGCGGTGGCTCGCGGCGCTGGCCTCGGCGGATGTCGACGCCGCGACGCTCGACGGGTTTGTCACGCTGACCGAGGCCACCGCCTCGACCATCGCGGGCACGCCGAACGATTCGAGCGCGTCGCAGATTGACGGCCTTTTGGGGGAATTGGACGCGTCGACCGCTGGCGCGGGCTGGCTTGTGTTTCGGCTTGGGCTGCACGACGCGACCTCAGCGCGTCGGACGGCGGGCGGGGTGTGGGCGAGTGTGGCGCAGCAAGAGATCGACCACGCGGTGTCGAACCGCCTGGACTCGCCGTTGTACGAGGACCAACGAGCCTCGCTGGTGGACCTGTTCGAGTCGGGCTCATCCCCGGCGGACGCGACGCCCCTCGGACGCTTCCGGCGGGTGGAGGTCTCGAGCCTGCTACGCAACCAGGCGGTGTCGGAGGCCGAGGCCCTGGCCGACACCGAGCATCGGGTCGACGCGGCATCGGCGTGGCTGCGCGTCGCGTTTCTTCGGCACGCGTCGGGCTTGCGAGTGCGTGCCGGCGACGCGGCGCGGCGCGCGGGCGAATTGGCCGGCTCGGTCGCGGCGCCGAGCGCGCGATCCGCGGTGGTGGCGTACGCGGCCTCGCATCTGATCGACCTCATCGAATGGGATGATCGTGATCCCGTGGCCGCACGGGGCGAGGGGCTCGAGGAGGCGTTGACGTTGCTTCGAGCTCGTGGCGCGGGCGGCTAGAGCTGCTGCAAGAAGCGCAGGTCGTTCTCATACAACCAGCGGATATCGGGGATGCCGTACTTGCCCATCGCGAGGCGCTCGATGCCCATGCCCCAGGCGAAGCCAGTCCATTGTTCCGGATCGATGCCGCAGGCGTCGAGCACCGCCGGATCGACCATGCCGCAGCCGCCGAGCTCGATCCACTCGGCCGGCTTGTCGGGGCGGAGTCGGATTTTCATGTCGAACTCGGCCGATGGCTCCGTGAACGGGAAATAGCTCGGGCGTAAGCGGATCTGGGCGTCCTCACCGAAGTATGCGCGGGCGAATTGGAAGAGCGTGGTCTTGAGATGCGACATCGTGATGTCGCGATCAATCCAGAGCGCCTCGAGCTGGTGGAACATGAACGAGTGTGTCGCGTCGACGGTGTCGGGTCGGTAGACGCGGCCCGGGGAGACAACCTTGATCGGTGGGCCCGAGCCGTCCTTGGCGGCCTGCTCCATCACGCGGATCTGCACGGTGCTGGTCTGCGATCGCAGCATGCGCGGCGGGGACGAGGACTGCAGCGGGTCGTCGACGTAGAAGTTGTCGATCGGATCGCGCGCCGGATGCTCGGCGGGGATGTTCAGCTTGATGAAGTTGTGCTCGTCGTCTTCGAGCTCGGGCCCGTGGGCGACGGAGAACCCGAGGCGAGCGCACACCTCGACGAGCTCGTCACGCACGCGAGAGATGATGTGGCGTCGCCCGACCGCCTCGCTCTGCACGACGCCCGGCTCGGTGACATCGAGCCGAGGGCCGCGAGCGCCGGATGCCGGGGCGCCTTTCTGACGATCGGCGAAGGAGGCCTCAAGGGCGGATTTGACGTCGTTAGCCTTCTTGCCCACCGCCGGTTTGTCGGCGGGAGCGACGTCTTTCATGCCACCCATCGCGGCCTTGAGCAGCCCCTTGGAGCCAAGGAAGCGGATGCGCCAGGCCTCGACGGCCTTTGAGGTGTCGGCCTCGGCGAGCTCGGCGAG
>JBCAXI010000511.1:0-1770 GCA_038534175.1 Planctomycetota bacterium
ATCGGGATCGGTCGAATCGGTGCTGGCGGCTTGCTCGCATCCGATGGACGCGAGAGCAAACACAAACGAGGCCGAGGCGATGAAGACCGATCGGGGCATGCGCTTTCCTTACTCAGAGATGGTCTTGTGGAGACTACTCGACCCGAGGCGAGACATGGTCAGCGAGGTGCAACAACACGCGTTGTTGTTGCACGCTTCCCCTCAGTTACTCGGAATCGAGTTGTGGGCATCGGGCGTGTTGAAGACGCCCGGCGCGCTAGGCCGCCAAGCCCCAGGCCGCGATCACGAGGATCGCGGCGTACACGCCCGCGACCAGATCATCGAGCAGGATCCCCCAGCCACCAGGAATGCGCTGCAGCCCCGAAGCGGGGGGTGGCTTGGTGATGTCGAACAACCGGAACGCAAAGAAGACGAGCACAAGGGTGAACAGCGAGCCGAACAGGCTCGAGAACGCGGCCGACGGGAGCAAGAGAATCGCAAGTGCCTGCCCGGCGACCTCGTCGGCGACGACGGGGCTGGGGTCTTTCTTGCGGTAGTGGGCCTCGGCCTGGTCGCCCAGCAAGACGCACGCGGCGGAGGCGACGACGACCAGCGCGATCATGACGCCGCGGAAGAGCCAGGGCGTGTCGGCGGGGCCGAGCCCGAGCAGCACGATGAGGCCGCCCATCGCGACGGGAGGCGTTGATCCCCACGTTCCGGGGAATGGTTTGCAATAGCCGAGGCCGAGCGAGCTGACGGCGGCGCGTCCGATGGGATTCAGCGTGGGCTGGCGTTGCGTCATAATGCGTTCTCTATGAATGCTTTAGGTGCTTTGATCGCTGGCTTGCATGGCACGGCGCACGTACGGCACGGCGCTGAGCATGGTGATGCCCACCACCCCAAGGGCGATGAGTGTCAGCAGGGCGTGGGAGTCTCCCTGGTCATCGAACGAGAGGATGGCCAGGGCGAGCGGCGCCGCGACGGACTGGGCGATCATTTTCAGCTTCCCGAGCGCGCCCGCGGAGAAATCGCCCCCCTCGCTCTCCACGAGACCCCTGAGTGAGGTGACGAGAAGTTCGCGGGCGAGGAGCAGCGCGACCATCCAGGCGTGGACGCCCGAGGCCTGGATCGGCCCGGCGTCGGTCTGGAGGCGGAAGGCGGGGCCCGCGAGGAGGATGTAGGCCGAGAGCACGAGGATCTTGTCGGCGAAAGGGTCCATGACACGTCCGAAGCGTGTGATGGCGTTGAGGCGTCGCGCGAGGTGGCCATCGAGCGCGTCGGTGATGGCTGCGATGACGAACAGGGCAGCGGCGAAGAGAAGCCAGGCGGTGGCGCCCGGGCGGGCCCACGGGAGCGAGAGGACCAGCACGAACGCCGCGGCTAGGACGAGGCGGGCGATGGTGAGCGCGTTGGGCAGACGCTGGTGCCATCCGCGCGTGGGCCTTTGGGGTGGTGGGCGGTTGGGCTCGGACGCCATCTGGACATGCTACGGATCGGCTGGTCGCGCGGCGTGTTGGCCCGCGGGGAGGGCGCACGGTTGCCGGTGTGATGGCGTGTCTCTATCCTTCCGCTCGCGCGTGCTTCGGCGGCCTTGGCCGCGACTCGAATCGGGCGCGGGATGGATTCCAGGGGCAGGCAGTCGGGGCGGGGAGGTCGCGGCGGGCGCGGGCAGCGCGTGCGTGGCGACGTAAGGGCCGGTGTTGTACGAGGTCGCGACCAACATCCCACTCATGAGCGTGTACGTGCTCTATGCCGCGACCTCCCCGCCCCGACTGCCTGCCCCTGGAATCC
>JBCAXI010000512.1:0-1747 GCA_038534175.1 Planctomycetota bacterium
ATCGGCGACTTGAGCGTGGTCAACCCGTCGCCGATCGCATCGGGCCGCTCGCTCGTGCGCGCGTCGACGAGCATGACCTCGGCGTAGTTGATCGGCCCACGGATGCCCGCCCCGGTGTTCCGGAACGACGAGTGGACGCCCTGGACATGGTCATCGATGACAGGCGGAACCTCGAAACGGTTATCCAACTCGCGGTTGGATGTCAGGTCACGGGCGCCACCCTCCTGATCGAAGATGACGTCGAAGTTCATCCCGAGCGTCGTCCCGTGCGTGGGCACGCTCGAGAAGCCGACGGTCCACCACGGCAAGAACATCTCGATCGTCCACCCAACGTCGACGTCAGTCGGGTCGTTCGGGGTGCCGTCGAGCGCGATCGCGTAGCTCGCGCCGGGCGGGAGGAAGTCGTCCTCCCAGTTGCCGCTCTCGGCGCTTCGGCTTCCCGGGAAGAAGTCGGCCGTGGGTGCGCCGCCGCCGCCATCGCCCACGATGTACTTGAACCGGCGCACGGCCTCGCCCGCGTCGTTCTTGGGCGCCAAGAACGATCCGAGGTTGACGCCGAACGCGAAGTCGTTGGCTTGCAGGTACTCGTCGCGCGAGCCGTCGGGGTCGAAGTAGAACGTGACGGAATCGTCCGTCTCGATCTCCCACAAATTGCCCGAGCCGCCGCCGCGACCGTCGGCCCAGATGTTCTCGTCGCGCGCCTCGACACTGAGGTAAACGCCCGCGTTGTTCCACATCATGCGGACCCAGACCGCGTTGTCGGCCCGCGTCGCTTGCGTGCGGAAAATCTCGAGCGCCGAGTCCCACGCCGCGTCATCGAGCACGCCGTCGATCACGGCCCCGCCGCGGGGCATCGCCCAGAGCGGATGATCCTGGGTCACCGGATCGGCCGAGAGGAGCACCCGCGGCTCCAGCGACTCAATGAACCCGTCCGAGAACGATCGACGATGGTCTGCCATGCTCACCTCCGCGCAATGCTTCGGTGGATCGGCGAACGCGAAGCGCCTCCGGCGCCAGGTCCCGCTTCCGTGCGCGAACCTTATGTTCTCGGCCGTGGGTGAGACGCGAGGTTTGACGCCCGCGCCTTCACACCCGATGCGCGATCGGCGTGAGGCACGCGCCGAGCCCGCTCGCGGGGTGTTACGCGGCCCCTCGATCCACGTCCGCGGAATCTTCGGCGATCTCCGCGTCCAGCCGGGCGAGGACCCGCTGCTCGAACACTCGCAGCAGCTCGGGATCGAACGCGCCTCCTGCGAGCCGGTGCAGCACGGCGACGGCATCGGCGGTGGTCATCGCCTTCCGGTACGGGCGGTCCGACCGGAGGGCATCGAACACGTCGGCGATCTGCACGATCTGGCTCACCGTGTGGATCTTCCATGGACGCTTGCGATGCGGGTAGCCATTCCCGTCGAGCCGCATGTGGTGCTCGAACGCCACGATGCTAGCGATCTCAGGGACGTCCTTCTGCTCAAGCAACAGCCCCGCGCCAAACGCGGGGTGGACCTCCATCGCCTGGCGTTCCTCGTCGCTCAGGCGACCAGGTTTCTTCAAGATCGTGTCTTCCACGCCGCACTTACCGATGTCGTGGAGGAACGCGCTGACAGTGAGATCGTGCAGTCGATCGCCGTAGAGCCCGGCGGCCTCTCCGAGCGCCGACGCGAGAATGCCCACGTTGACCGAGTGGGTAAAGGTGTACTCGTCGTGGCACTTGAGACGAGCGAGCGGGATCACGGCGCCCTCCGCCGAG
>JBCAXI010000513.1:0-1721 GCA_038534175.1 Planctomycetota bacterium
GAGCGGATCCTCCGCGGCGAGCAAGCGTCACTCGCCGCCTGGTGGCAGCAGTTCGATGATCCGGTCCTGACCGAGCTGATCGAGCGATCGGCGCGGGCGAACAAGACGCTGCAACAGGCGGTGGCCCGCATCGATGAGGCGCGAGCTCTGGCGGGAGTCGCTCGGGGTGAGAGGTATCCGCAGATCGACGCCTTCGCGAAGTATGACCGCCTGCGGGCGAGCGAAGAGACGGCCGACGCGGGACCGAAGAGCGAATCGGTTGACAACTACGCCTTCGGTCTCGACGCCTCGTGGGAGATCGACGTGTTTGGACGGATCCGCCGATCCGTCGAAGCGGCCGAAGCGGGATGGCAGGCGTCCGTTGAGGACTACCGAGCCGTGTCTGTTTCGCTGTTTGCGGAGGTGGCAAGCACCTATATCGAGCTGCGGACGTTGGAAGCGCGCCTCGCAGTGGCTCGTGAGAACGCCATTATCCAGGCCGAATCGCTCGCATTGGCGAGGGCGCGCTTCGAGGCCGAGCTCGTCTCGGAGTTGGATGTCACGCAGGCACAGACCCTGCTCGCCGATACACGAGCGACCATCCCATCGCTCGAAGAGGCTGCTGCGAAGGCGGTGAACCGCCTCAGCGTGCTACTCGGAGAACAGCCCGGGGGCCTCACGACGCTGCTGGACTCACGCGTGGGTGTTCCGATCGCGCCGCGGCATCTGTTCATATCAACGCCTGGCGACGTGATCCGCCAACGACCAGACATCCGGCGTGCCGAGCGAGCGCTCGCCGAGCAGACCGCCCGCGTTGGCGTGGCGACGGCTGATCTCTACCCGCGTTTATCGATCGCCGGGAGCTTTGCTTTCGAGGCAGACAGCTTTGGAAACGACCTGTTTGACATTGATGCGCGATCGTGGAGCGTCGGGCCTCGAGTCCGCGTGCCACTCTTCAATGGCAACCGCCTACGGAGCATCGTCGACGCCGAGGACGCCCGCGCACGTGGGGCCGTGGCAGCATACGAGCAATCGGTGTTGAACGGACTTGAAGAAGCCGAGAACGCCATTGTTGCCGTCGTGCGCGAACGCGAGCGGGTGGCGGCATTGGCGATGTCTGTTGGGGCCGCCGAGCGATCAACAGCGCTCGCCGAAGAGCTCTACCGCACCGGGCTCACCGGCTATCAGCGCGTGCTCGATGCACAGCGGGCGTTGTTCGGATCGCAGGACGCGCTGATCGCGAGCCAGGGGCGGCGTGCGGCCAACGTCGTGGATCTGTATCGAGCCTTCGGGGGTGGGTGGGCGTCTGCGGACGATGTCTTGCTCTCACAGGGAGATACGCGATGAACCGAGCACTCACTTCCATTGTCTCGCTATGTGTGGCGCTGGGCGTCGCCGCGTGCTCAACCCAGCAGCATCTGATGCCAACGCCCACCGTGGTGGCCCAGGGCGGCCTTGATCCGTTCGCGGACACAGCCCTCGCTGAGCGGCGGACCATGACCCCCGTGTTTGTCGTCAGCGGACGAACGCCGTCGGGGCGAACGGAAGCGGGTCGATTCTACACGAACGAACGGAGCCCAACGCTTCGTCTCGGACGCGCAGCGATTGAGATTTATCCCGGGGCGGCCTGGGATGAACTCGTCGGCGTGTCTCGTGGCGCGACGAAGCACGACAGTGTCGCGATCTCGCTCGCGGGATACGAAGAGTACGGCGAACTGTGGACGACCGTCCCGCCGCCCGAT
>JBCAXI010000514.1:0-1713 GCA_038534175.1 Planctomycetota bacterium
AAGCGATGGCTCAAGGACAACGAGCGATCCCGCAATCCCTACTTCCCCGAGGCCCTGCTCCTCATCGGGGACGCCAAGGTCGCCCAGCGCGACGAGTTCGAGGCGCTCTACGACTACGAGCGCCTCATCCTCGAGTACCCCGAGTCACCAGAGTTCGTCTCCGCCATCGAGCGAGAGCTCGAGATCGCCACCCAGTACGTCAACGGGCTGCGACGCAAGGCGTTCGGCTTCCGCTTCGAGGACGCCTCCAACATCGGTGAAGAGCTCCTCATCCGCGTGCAAGAGCGCCTCCCCGGCTCGCGCCTCGCCGAGCGCGCCGGCATCGAGCTCGCCGACCACTACTACCGAGAGCGAGAGATGCAGCTCGCCAGCGACGCCTACGAGCTCTTCCTCGCCAACTACCCCAAAAGCCAGCACCGAAGAAAGGCCCTCGAGCGACGCGTGTACGCCAACATCGCCCGCTTCAAGGGCCCCGAGTACGACGCCTCCGGCCTCCGAAACGCCAAGGCGCTCGTCCAGGACTACGAGGCCGAGTTCCCCATCGACGCCGAACGCACCGGACTCAACTCCGCACTCATCGCCCGACTCGACGAGTCCGCCGCCACCCAGATGCTCGACTCGGCCGACTGGTACCTACGGGTCAACGACGACGTCGCCGCCCGGTACACCCTCCGGCGTCTTATCCGCCAGTACCCGCGCACCATCGCCGCATCGGCCGCCTTCCAGATCATGGAGTCCAACGGCTGGGCGCCGCCAGCGTCCGCGCCTCCCTCCGGCCCCGACCCCGACCCCGACCCCGGCTCAGTTCCTGACGCCGACACGCCGACCCCAGCCGATGAGGACGCCCGGGAATGATCGGAGTGATCCGAGCAACCCGAGTGATGCACCGTCGCGTGCGTCTGCCGGCGTTTTTCGCCGTCGGATGGGCCGGACTCGCGGGCCTCACCGGCTGCGTGGGCGACCCCGCCGCCGGCTACTCCTTCGCGCCGCTCTATCCCGCCGATGTCCGCTCCATCGCCGTTCCCATCTGGGAGAATCGCGCCTTCTACCCCGGCGCCGAGGTCGAGCTCACCGAGGCCATCGTCAAAGAGATCCAACGCACCACCGACTGGGCCGTCACGCCCAGCGGCATCGCCGAGACCTCTCTCAACGGCGCCATCAACGACATCGACCTCGAAACACTCTCCATCGATCGTGACTCGGGCCTCACCCAAGAACAGATCGTCCGCTACCGCGTCGACTTCGTCTGGCAAGACAACCGAACCGGCGAGGAGCTGCTACGCCGGGTCGACTTCGACGGCGTCGGCTCATACGTGCCGTCGATCGGCGCCGGCGAACGCCCCGAGCTCGGTCGATCCGCCGCCGTCGATCGCCTCGCGCGAGATGTCGTCCGGGAACTCCGCGCGCTCTGGTAAAGAGCGTCAGCCCCCATTCGGAGCCCATCGTCCGTCGCGATACCCCGATTTCAGGGTTCTGGTCGTCAGATCGGATTGCATCTGCACGCCCCAAGAGCCGAACAACCATCCAGATCCCTACGTTTAACGGAACGACCACACCGAATCGGCCCCACACCCAAGGGGCACCAAATCGCATGACGCCAACACGCATGATGATGATCCAACGAATCAAGAGCAGCCTCGCCGCCCCAGGACGCCTCGCGTTCGCCAAGTCGCCCGACGCACCCGAGCCCTCCTCCGATGGTGATGGCAAGGG
>JBCAXI010000515.1:0-1688 GCA_038534175.1 Planctomycetota bacterium
CCGGAATCTCGGATGGTACCGCGCCGGGGCGTCCGGGCTCGGCCTGGCTCGCGATGGGCCTGAGTCGGCACACGCTGCCCGACGGATCCTGGCACTTCGACTGGTTCATCCAGCGATCGCGCGATCCTGAAGCGCGCGTCGTGACCTTCCGCACGACCGAGCCGCTCCACCGGTTGGGCGTTGAGGCGGGCGGCTTGCGTCGGGCGGTCAGGATCCGACGCATCGAGGACCACCGGTCGCGCTACCTGGTGTTCTCTGGCCCGATCTCGGGAGGGCGGGGCGAGGTACGCCAGGTGGCCAAGGGGAGGGCCATCATGCACTGGACGAACTGGAGCGGGCACGGCGTCGTGTGGTTTGACGGATGTCTGCCGTACACCGTCGTGCTCTCCCCGGGGACGCAGGACGCAGGCATCTGGTGGCTTCGGCCCCGCGGATCATGCCGCGAACCAATTTCGGTAGGCTGCGCCTTCTGATTGAAACGGAGGGTTCCGATGCGCCGCGCCACGCCCATGCGCTCGCCGAACGAGCTGCCCGATCCGAGCCAGGCCGAGCCGATCCCCGTCGAGGGGCTCTCGCCCGAGCAGATCGCCGCGAACGCGCGAAAGCGCGTGATGGCGCGGGAGGGGCGATCGCCCGCGCCGTCGGGTGAGTCGGCCCCGGCGGCGTCGTCGAACATTCGCGTGTTCGACCAAGGGCTGAGCGGGAAGAAGCATGAGGACGAATGGGCCCGCACGCCGAACGCCACGGGCACCGGTGCCATCCACGTGCGCTCCTTTCACTGCAAGCTGACGGGCGAGTCGCTGAGCTATCTCGACCAGCAAATCAACGAGTGGCTCGACGCCCACCCGCAATACGAGGTGAAGTTCGTCACCACGGGCCTTGGCGAGTGGGTCGGCAAGACCAAGGAACAGCACCTTGTGGTGCAGGTCTGGGTGTAGCCGATCTGCGGCTTTGTGGGCATCGCGATCCGCCCAGACGCGCCCGCGCGTCTCGACGCGGATGAGGTCGCCCGCATGCGCGACACGCTTGTGCACCGTGGTCCCGATGACGCGGGGCTGCTGGAGACGCCCGGGCTGGTGCTCGGAAGCCGCCGCCTGGCTGTGCGTGACCCAGGGCCCGAAGGGCGACAGCCGATGCGCACCGGCGATGGGCGCCACGCGTTGGCGTACAACGGCGAGTTGTACAACGACGACGAGTTACGGGCGGATCTCGAACGCGAGGGCCACCCGATCGAGCACGGCGCCGACACGGGCGTCCTCCTCGCCTCGCTGCGCGCGTGGGGCGTCGACGCGATCGAGCGGCTGCGCGGCATGTACGCCCTCGCCTGGGCCGACTTCGGGGCACGCACCCTGACGCTCGCGAGGGATCCTCTCGGCATCAAGCCGCTGTATTGGTGGACCGGCTCGACACGCTCGGGCGCCACGCTCGTGTTCGGTTCCGAGCCGATCGCGGTGCTCGCCCACCCGGATATCTCGGCCCGTCCCGATCCGATTGGCGTGAGCAACTACCTCACCACGATCCGCACCGTGGTGGAAGAGCGAACACTTTTCGAGGGGGTGCGGGCGGTGCGTCCCGGCGAGACGCTGGGCTTCGCGCTCGATGCCGAGCCAACAGCGTCCAAAGCCAGGACGCGCTCGTTCGCGTTCGTCGCGGCGGATGTGGCAGCCGATGTCGCGTCCGACCCGAGC
>JBCAXI010000516.1:0-1670 GCA_038534175.1 Planctomycetota bacterium
GACGGGGGCGCTCGACAGCCCCACCATGACCTCGCCTCAGGTCCCCAATCAACTCGGGCCAGGCCGAAGTCCAAGACCTTGGCGTGCCCATCGGGCGTGACGATGATGTTGGCCGGCTTGAGGTCGCGGTGGATCACGCCCGCCTCGTGCGCGGCCTCCACACCCGCGGCGATCTCGGCCGCCAACTCGATCGCGTCGTCGACCGGCAGCGGTCCACGATCGAGGCGATCGGCGAGCGACTCGCCCTCGGCGTACTCGAGCACCAGGTACCGCGCGCCCTCGTGCTCCTCGACGCCGTGGATGCCGACGACGTTGGGATGACTCAATTGGGCGAGCGTCTTGGCCTCGCGCTCGAAGCGCTCCAGGCGGGCGGGGTCGGAGGCGAGGTGCTCGGGCAGCGATTTGATCGCGACGTCGCGATCGAGCCGCTGGTCGCGCGCGAGGTAGACCACGCCCATGCCGCCACGGCCGAGCTCGCGGACTACCTCATATGGACCGATCCGATCGAGCATGGGGCCATCCTACGAGCGTCGGCCGAGGCGTTCATCACCGAACGCTCCTCGTTCGTGTCGAGCGTCAGTCGTCGGAGAGCAAACGCTGCCATCGGAGGATGACCTCGATCGGCGTCGTGTTCTTGACGGCGCTGTCGACGAAGTGAAAGTGGTTGCCGCCGCCGACGCGAGCCGGGGTGACGGCGTAGGTCCGGCCCAGGTCCCATGGCGTTCGAAAGAGCACACGCGGCGCTGAGAACACGAACGAGTCGCCGGTCGTGTCGACATCAACGACCCAGAGATCGGCGTCCTGATCGAGGAAGAACAGCTTGTCGCCCTCGGGGCTCCAGAGGGGACCGACCCCGTTTCCTTGCGAGACCACCCATTGGCGATCACGGAGATGCTCGGGCCACGCCGGGGCGAAAGGGATGACCCGGACTTCCCATCGGTTGTCATCGACCCGTGTGTAGGCGAGCCATCGCCCGTCCATCGAAACGACGCCGCCCTCATCGATCCCGGGCTCCGTGACGAGCGGGATTGGCTCGCCGCCGTCGAGGGGCACGGCCCAGAGGTCGTTGAACTCGCTCATCAGCAGCGTGCCGGACTTCACGATGAGGTACTTCCCGTCCGCCGTCCAGTCGACCGGGTGGTCATCTCCGCCCTCGTTGTCTTGCACAAGGGTGATGTTGCCCTCGCCGATCCGTTTGCGGTAGATCCCGCGAGGGCGGGTCTCGTCGCCGGTCCATCGGAAGGCGATCTCGGTTCCATCGGGTGACCAGGTGGGCACGGCCTCTGCGCCGGGCAGCGAGGTGAACCGGCGCGGGCGTGGGTCGAAGGCCGCGGCATCCGCCGGGTCGACGTTGTCGAGATCAACCACAAACCTTGTGGGGTGCAGCCAGATATCGATGAAGCCGTCGTCGCCGATCTGCTCGGTCGCGAGCATCGTGCCCGTTCGGTTCTGCGTCATGACCCGGATCGGTGTGTCGATGGCGTACGCCGTGGTCTCGCGCCCGTCGTAGTTAAACGCCGTGACGCGATCTCCGTTCATATCGAAGGCGTAGCTCTGCGTCGGCGCGGCCTCGCCACGAGTTCCCGCTGACGTGGCGGAGTAGACGAGCACGCCGGAGGCGCTGACGGAGAAGTGGCCGTGCCAGGTGGAGATGTCCAGCCCGACATCTC
>JBCAXI010000517.1:0-1639 GCA_038534175.1 Planctomycetota bacterium
TCGCGCTCGCTCGCCGAGAACCCGATCGAGCGCGACGCCTGCGACGCGGTGCGCCGCGTGTTCAGCCGTCGCCTGGCCCGCATCGCCCGCATCCACAACCGAGCCAAGCCCGTGTTCGACACACTCGAGCAGGACCTGATCGACCCGCTCGGCCCCAACGCCGGAGAGTGGGACTCAGACGAGTGGACGCCCGACCGAGACGAGGAACAAGACGACTGGGGCATGGCGGCCTGAGCCGCCCGCTTCACCGCAAGCCGTCAGTTTTCGTCTTCCTCGATATCGAAGTAGTCGTCCGGATTGTCGCTGAAGTCGACGACCAGCGCATCGGCGGTGTCTGTGCGCACCACGCGCTCGCCGGCGCGTTGGGTCTCGTCCTCCTCGAACGACTCGTCGCGTCGTCGCCCGCGGATGACCAGCCGGATCGGCACCTCCTCGAACGGGAGCGCCTCGCGGAAGCGGTTCATCAGGTATCGCTGGTAGTTCGCGGTGAACAGGTCCGGGCGGTTGACGACCATCGCGATGGTCGGCGGGTGGGCCCGCACCTGCGCGACGTAGAACACGCGGGCGAGTGTGCCGAGCTTGTTGGAGGGGCCGCGCTGCTCGAGGATGCCGCGGACCAGGCGGTTGAGCTGCCCCGTGGTCACGCGCTCGCGCGACTGGTTCATGATCTCGAACGCCAGGTCGATCGTCTCGCGGACGTTGAGCCCATCTCTCGCGCTGACGATCGCGATGGGCGCGAAGCTCAGGCCCTTGAGCTCCTTGCGCAGGTACGACTCGTAGTCCTCGGGCGAGATCGGGTGGCCCTTGTGGTTCTTGCGCTGGCTCGCCTCGTCCCACTTGTTCACCACGAGCACGACCGGCTTGAACGACTTCTGCACCAGCATCGCCAGCTGCTCGTCGACCTGGCTGATCTTCTCCGTGGCGTCGATCAGCAGCAGCACCGCGTCGCACCGCTCGATCGCCCGCTTGGCGCGGTCGAACGCGTACCACTCCACCGGCCCGCTGAAGCTCTTCTTCTTGCGCAGGCCCGCGGTGTCGATCGCCAGGAAGCTCTTGCCGTCCATCTCGAACCGCACGTCCACCGCGTCGCGCGTCGTGCCCGCGATCTCGCTCACGATCACGCGGTCCTCGCCGGCCAGCTGGTTCACGAGCGTGCTCTTGCCCGCGTTGCGCTTGCCGATGATCGCCAGCTTCATGTCCACCGGCTTGATGCGATCCTCGGCGACCTCGGTCTCGGGCGCGATCTTGACCAGGTCCTCGGTCAGCGAGCGGCGCAGGTAGTTGTTCTTCGCCGAGCACATCAGCGGCTCGCCGAAGCCGAGCGCGCTGAACTCGTACGCGTGTGTCTCCCACTTGGGCCCGTCGCACTTGGTCGCCACGACGCGCACCGGAACGAGCTCGTTCCCCGCGCCCTCACCACCCCGCGCCCGATCGCCCAGCTTCTGCTCACGCAGCAGCTTGGCGATCTCCCAGTCGGCCGATGTGAGACCCGCCTGGGTGTCGATCGCGAAGAGAATCAGATCGGCCGAGCTGACCGCCTCGGCGATCTGACGCTCGATGTCCTTGGTGAGGGCCGTTAGATCCTTGCCCGCGTCATCGAATCGCTCGCCCTGGGCGACGTACACCCCGAACCCACCCG
>JBCAXI010000518.1:0-1634 GCA_038534175.1 Planctomycetota bacterium
CACCCATCTGACGACGTACGACCTGCTCGTGGGCCGCCCCGTCGGCTTGCTCGCCTCGATGCAAACCGGCGATCCGGGCATCAAGCGAGCGAGCATCGAGCGCGCCCATGTCGAACTCACGACGCCGACGGGTGACGTGGTTCGAACGCCCATGCGCTGGACGGACAAGGGCTGGCGTCACGAGTTTGAGCCGACCGAGCCGGGGCGGCACACCGCCCGCGTGACCGTCCTTGGGCGTCGCGACGACGGTGCCTCGCTCGTGCGCACGACCCAACACGTGCTGCAGATTCTTCCCGACCAGCTCGCCCTGGGCAACGAGGCCCGAATCGAGCCCGACACGCCCGGCGTCTGGCGCGTCTCGATCCCACTCGCTCGAGCGGACCGCGACGCCCCCGTGATCGTGAGCGCCGAGATTTGGGCAACGCCGCGCGACGGCGACGCACGCTGCGTCTGCTGGCTATCGCGCATGGCCTCTCCCAGCGAGCCCGACGCCACGCTCTTTCTCGACGAGCGCTGGCTCGCCCGCGCTGGCGAGTTCGACCAGCTCGAGCTCCGCAACGTGCGCGTGCAGTGCTGCGACAGCGCCATCCCGCTCGACCGGGCGCCTCGCATGCAGATCGCGGGCGATGATCGGATTGCCATCGCGCGCCGGGCGCCCGAGTCGATCACGCGCGACATGCTCATCGGTCGCCCGCGCGCCGAACTGGTGCTGCCGAACCGCGCGAGCGACGCCTCGCGCCAAGCGCGCGCGTTCGCGGGGCACAATCTCATGCTCGTGCACGGGTACTGCTCCTCGCTCGTGTGGCCAAGCGGTGATTTCTCTGGCTCGGTCGAGGTCTTCGCCGATCCAAGCCAGAACCGCTCGCATGACGAGTTCGCCAACCTGCTGCTCGCCTTCGGCAACAACTCCAAGTCGTTTGGCATCGTCGCGCACAGCCAGGGCGGCGCCGCCGCGCTGCACCTCTGGACCTACTACTTCTCCGGTCTCGACTGGGCCGAGGGCCCGCGATTGATCCAGTCCGTGGGCACGCCCTACCAGGGCACGCCGCTCGCCGGCAACCTCGCGATCCTGGGCGACATCTTCGGCACGGGCTGCGGTGCCAACTTCGACCTTTCCACCGATGGCGCCGCCATGTGGCTCGCGGGCATCCCCACCGCGTCGCGCGCCGCGGTCTCCTACTGGACCACCTCCGCCGATGGCGCCGCGTGCAACTTCTTCTCCGGACTGTTCCTGTCCGATCCCGAGGACGGCGTGGTCGAGGTGTCCCGAGGCCAGCTGGCCGGTGCCAACAACATGGGCAACCTCGAAGGCTGGTGCCACTCCACCAGCATGAGCGACCCGCCGCACTACACCGACCCAAGCCGAAACGCCGAGATGAACGCGGAGGCCGCACGGTGATCATGTCCATCCGAAACACGACGACCGCCGTGCTCCTGTGTGGCCTCACCGGAGCCGCCGCGGCGCAGCAGACCACCGAGTGCGTCCAGCCGGGCGCCGCGATCACCGACGGCGTGCCGCTCGTTGTGCCCGTCACGATCAACGCGCCCGCCGGCGCCATGATCGACGATGTGCGCATCGATCTTGACCTCACGCACCCGTGGATCGGCGACCTCGTCGTCACCGTCGAACACGC
>JBCAXI010000519.1:0-1630 GCA_038534175.1 Planctomycetota bacterium
GGTCGCAAGACATCAACAACGCGCTGCGCTTGCAGGAGGAGTTCGGCTTCACGCTCTGGCTGGACATGGGCGCCGAGTGCTACCTGCACATGGACGAGCTCAAGAAACGCGAGATCCCCGTGCTGCTGCACCCGACGATGTATCGCGCGTGGGGCGAGACGAGTAATCTGAGCTACACGACCGCGAGGACGCTGAGCGAGAATGGCGTGACCTACGCGATTTCGAGCGGATACGAGGGGTACGTGCCGAAGGTGCGCGTCGTGCTGTTCGAGGCGGCGGTCGCCGCGGGTTACGGCGAGCTCGGCTTCGAGCGAGCGCTGCGATCGGTGACGATGAACGCGGCGGAGATCCTGGACATCGACGACCGCGTGGGCTCGCTCGAGGCGGGCAAGGACGGCGATGTGGCGATGTATGACGGGGATCCGTTCGAGTACACGACGCACTGCGTGGGTGTGGTGATCGAGGGCGAGCGCTTCGGTGGGGAGCGCGAGTTCAACATCGGGTACCCGTGATCAAGCCGCGGGTGACGGGGTCGCTTGGAACCTGCACCACAGCCCTTTCCCACAAGCGGAGAGGGCGCTAGAACAGTCTTGCGAACTCGGCCCAGAACGTCGGGTAGGTCTTCGCGACACATTTCGGGTCGTTGATGTAGACGTTGGGGCGTTGTAGCGCGATGAGTGCCATGGCCATGGCCATGCGGTGGTCGTCGTACGTGTCGAAGTGGACGGGGGGCGCGTCGGGCGAACAGTCGAGGCCGCCTGAGGGCGGGATGATGCGGATCGCGTCGGGGTCGTCGTAGTGGTTGGCGGAGTCGGCGGGGACGGGATTCTCGACCGTGAGTCCGAGCTTGGTGAGCTCGTTGACCATGGCGGCGATGCGATCGGTTTCTTTGACGCGCAGGGTGCCAAGGCCGCGAAGCGTGGAAGGCCCATGGGCAAAGACGCAACAGGCGGCGAGCGTCATCGCGGTGTCGGGCATATCCGACAAATCCGCGTCGATGGGTGTGAGCGTTGCTGGGCCGGTGACCTCGGTCCACGGATTGGGTTCACTGTGAAGCTCATCCGACGCGCGTACATCGGCGCCCATTCGTTCGAGGAGCTCGGGGAAGCGCGTGTCGCCCTGGAACGAGCGTCGGTCGAGCCCGTCGACGCGAATTGTGCGTCCCGGCCTCAGCGCGGCGGCCGCCCAGAAGTACGTGGCGCCGCTCGCGTCGGGCTCCACGTCGATCTCGAACGCGGGCAGGCCGCGGCCGACCGTGCCATCGAGCGTGGATAGCGAGTCGGCGCCGGGCGCGATCTTGATGATGTGCAACGACTCGCTGGTCTGGACCCGCGCCCCAACTCGGGCGAGCAGATCGGCGGTCATCTGGATGTAGGGCTTCGAGGTGATCGCGCCGGCGAGGCGCAGCGTCAGGCCGTGCGGCAGCCAGGGCGCGATGAGCATGAGGGCGGAGATGAACTGGCTGCTTGTCGTGGTGGGCAGCTCAATCGAGGGCGCGAGCTGATCGAGCTTCTCGGGCGGCGCGACCTGGATGGGCGGGCAGTCGTTGCCCTCGAGATGGACGACGCGCACGCCGAAGGCACGGAGCGCTTCGGTGAGTTGTGCGATGGGGCGCTCGCGCATGCGCGCG
>JBCAXI010000520.1:0-1615 GCA_038534175.1 Planctomycetota bacterium
GGGCTGGAGCGAGCCCGAGGCGTTGGGCGGCGGCGTGAACAGCGAGTTGCACGACGTCTCGCCCGCGATCGCGCCCGACGGACACACGCTGTACCTCGCGTCGAATCGTCTCGCCCTGGGCGAGGCCGAGGTGGACCCGCGCGCGGGTGCCGAGCGCTTCAAGCGAGATCTGGACCTGTATCGGGTGGATCTGTCGGGCGAGGCGCTGGTCGCCGCTCGAGTGGAGTCGCTGTCGACGCCGTACCACGACACGGATCCCGCGATCAGCCCGGGCGGCGACTTCATCTACTTCGCGTCGGACCGACCGGTGTCGGAAGATGACGCCGCGGTTCGAGCGCTCGATCTGTATCGCGCGCGGCTCGGCGAGGACGGCCCGCGCCCGCCCGAGCGGCTGGGCGACGAGATCAACACGCCCGCGCACGAGGCGGCGCCCTCCATCGGCATGGACGGCTTTGAGCTGCGGTTCGCGTCGAACCGCGAGGGCCGGGGCGATCTGTACCGCTCGGTCTCGCGCGAGGTGTACGCCGACGTGCTGGTGGCCCGCCCGAGCATCGATTGGGCCGAGCTGTGGAAGCGCATCTGGCCGTGGCTGCTCATGCTGGTGATCGCGTCGCTCCTGCTGTGGTGGCTCTCGCGACTGCTGCGCGAGACGCGGTGGGTGGGGGTGTGGCGGACGCTGGGTCTGATGACGTGGTGCGCGCTGCTGTCGGCGGTGGTGCACGCGCTGCTGGCGTTGCTGTTCACGGTGCTTGAGGTCACGGCGACGCCGGACGATCGGGGCGACGGCGGGGCGCGACGGGTGATCGTTGCGAGCTCGGTGGGTGGCGGCGGGGGTGTGGCGTCGCAGGTGCGCGCGTCGCTGACCGACGCGTCGGCGGCGGCGGCACCGACGAGTGTGGCCCCCGCGGAGCTGAGCGAGGCGAGCTCGGCGACCTCGTCAATCGTGGACGCCAGCGAGCCGTTGCGCGCGACCGAGACCTCGATGGCGTCGAGCGAGGCAATGCGAGACGCGGCGAGCGCGCCGACCGCCTCGAGCGCGTCTCGATCAATCGAGGAGCCCGCGGCCTCGGCGTCCGCTGCGAGCGGCGCGTCGGAGTCGGACGCGATCCGAACGCCCGCGCCCACACCCGCGGTCGCGGCGGGTGACGCCGAATCGAACGCAACGATCGCGAGCGCCGCGTCGGGCGGCGGGGGGGCGCTCACCGCGACGCCCAGCGGTCGAGCGACATCCGAATCGGGGCCGGTGGCGGGCGAGGCGCTGGTCGCGAGCGAGCAGGCCGCGACGGATGCCATGGGCGATTCGATGGGTGGCTTGCCGGCGTCGGCGCCCGGCGCGTCGGGCTCGTCTTCGGCGATGGAAGCGGCATTGGCTGAGTCGATGTTGCCCTCGTTGGCGATGGGCGAGGGATCGGGCGAGGCGTTGCGCACGCCCGAGGCAGGCGGTGGCGATGCGGGCGCCACCGACGCGGGTGTGGCCGCGCGGCTCGTGGATGGCTCGGCGTCGGGTGATCGTTGGGACGGCGGCGCCGATGGCGGCGCGTCCGGTTCGCCCGCTCCGATGGATGGGCCATCGATCGCGGTCGCCGAGCAATCGGAATCGAGTGGAATCGGCATC
>JBCAXI010000521.1:0-1606 GCA_038534175.1 Planctomycetota bacterium
CTCGGTGATCCTGGCGGGCGTGCTTTTGAAGCTCGGCACGTACGGGATCTATCGATTCTCACTGCCGTTCGCGCCGGCCGCGATCGTGGAGTACGCCCCGGTCATCGCGACGCTGTCGATCATCGGCATCATCTATGCGGGGCTGATCTGCTGGGTGCAGCGCGACGTGAAGAAGCTGGTGGCGTACTCGTCGGTGAGCCACCTGGGCTTCTGCGTGCTGGGGCTGGTCGCGGTGAACAGCGTGGGCGTGACCGGCTCGGTGCTGTACATGATCAACCATGGGCTCTCGACGGGCGCGTTGTTCCTGCTAATCGGCATGATCTACGAGCGCTACCACACGCGCGACATGGAGGCGATCGGCGGGCTGGCCAAGAAGATGCCGGTCTGGGCGACGTTTATGGTGTTCTTCACCATGGCCAGCGTCGGGCTGCCGGGGCTCAACGGGTTTGTCAGCGAGATCATGTGCTTGATGGGTGCGTTCCAGGCCGACACGGCTTGGGCGCAGAGCGGGGTGGCGCCGGGCGCGACGTTTGGCAACGTCGGCCCGTGGTACGCCGCCGTCGCCGGCACGGGCATGATCATCGCGGCGATGTACCTCTTGTACATGGTCGGCAAGGTGTGCTTCGGCCCGCTCAAGGAGCCGCCCGGGCACGACGACAACGACGCTGGCCACGGCCCGAAGCTATCGGCGGACCTGAACGTTCGCGAGATTCTGGTGCTCTCGCCGCTGGCGATCGCGTGCCTGGTCTTTGGGCTGTATCCCAAGCCGTTGATCGACGGGCTCGAGGCGCCCGTGAACCAGACGGTCGCGCTGGTGCAGGCAGGCGCCGAGAGGGTGCTCACGGGGCCTGATGAAACTGATCAAGCAACCGAGCTCGCGACTGAGCGCACAGACGACGCTGGCCTTGACGCGGGGGACGTCCAATGAGTGAGATGTCCGCCAAGCTCTCGATCCTGCTGCCCGAGATCGTGCTCTTTGTTTGGACGTGCGTCGTCATGGTGATCGGGCTGAGCCCCGCGTCGTGGCTTCGGCGCCAGCTCGCGGGCATCACGGCGGTAGGGCTCGTGGTCGCGCTCGGGTTCGCCGCGGCGAGCCCGGAGGGTCCCGAGCAGGGTGTCGTCGGACCGTTCCCGTACCTGCTGGGCTACGGCAAGGGCCTGATCTGCGTGATCGGGCTGATGCTGCTGATGCTCGCGGGCGGCACGGTGGATCGCGCGTACGAGCGGGCGATCCACGAGGGCAATGCCCGGTTCGATCCGTTGCGGTCGAGCCGCGGCGAGTTTTACGCATTCTTCCTCTTCAGCCTGACGGGCGCGATGCTGTGCGTGTCGGCGAACGACCTGATCTGGCTGTTCCTCGCGCTCGAGCTGACCAGTCTTCCCACGTACGTGATGGTGACGATGTCGACCCGCGGCACTCGCAGCCAAGAGTCGGGCGTCAAGTACTTCTTCCTCGGGGCGCTCGGCGCGGCGATCTTCTTGTATGGCTTCGCGCTGCTCTATGGCGGCACGGGCTCGACGCTCCTGGTGGGCAACGGCTCCGAGCCGGGCATCGCCGAGGTCATCGCCGAGCAGGTGCGCACGCGCGGGGGCATCAACCCGATCG
>JBCAXI010000522.1:0-1599 GCA_038534175.1 Planctomycetota bacterium
GAGGACATGTCGAAGACAGTATCTGTGCGGCCGCGGTGGTGAGATTGGCGTTCGGCGCCCCGGGGCCGATGCGCAGGCAGCGGTCCGGCGCGAGCCCGGCGGCTCGGGCGGCGTCGAGATCGCGTTTCGCGTCGCCCACGAGCCAGCTCGTGGCCAGGTCGAGACGCAGCTCGCGCGCTGCCGCGAGGATCATGCCGGGACTCGGCTTGCGCCAGGCGTGATCCCCGCGAAAGGCGCCCTGGGCATGGCTCTGGGGCGCGTCGGGGTGGTGGGTCGCGAAGTAGCAGCCCGAGAGGAGGCCTCGGCCCTCGCTGTCCACGAGCAGGGCGCGCAAGCGATCGTGGGTGCGGTGCACGTCGTCGATGGTGCCACCCCCGAGCCCGACGAGCGCCTGGTTGGTGACGACAACGAGCGTGAAGCCGGCGTGGGCGAGGCGCCGACACGCGTCGAGCGCGCCGGGGAGGAGGCGGACGCGGTCTGGGTCGCACAGATCGCCCGGCCGCAACGGGGGCGCGGCGCCCGACCAGTCGAGCTCGGCGTTGGCGATGAGCGTGTCGTCGCGGTCCAGGAAGACCGCGGGTTTCGGCGTGGGCACGCGCATCGTCGGTTCGTTGGGGCTCGGTTGGTTGAGGCTCAGAGCGTGGGGGCCGGCGTGCGGGGCGGGATGGGCGTGTGCCCGCGCGTCTTGGGGTACCGCTCGAATCGGCACAGGCCGGCGCGGAGCGCGATGTTGGCCAGCTCGATGCGGGTCTTGGCGCCGAGCTTCTGGCCGATCTGGTGGCGGTGCCACTCGACGGTCTTGACGCTTCGATCGAGCACGTCGGCGATCTGGGCCGAGCTGAGCCCCTCGCCGATGAGCCCGAGGATCTGCATCTCGCGTTGGGTGACGTGCTCAAGCGGTCCGAGGTCGGTCGCCTTGGTCTCGATGACCTCGATGCCTTGGTCGAGCCCCCAGTCGCGCGGCATCAGATCGGCGATATCGCGCGAGACGCAGAGGACGAACGACTGCTCGCCGTAGGCGAGCGGACGGAGGACGCTGCGGGAGCGGACGCCGCGGTGCACGAGCTCGATGACGAGGGGCCTGCGCGTCGCGGCGACCCGCTGGAGAGCCAGCAGGCACTCTTCACCGAGCGCCTCGCCGCACATCTCGGTGAGGTTGTGCCCGACGATGGTCTCTTCGACAAACGCCTGGTACTTGCGCTCGCCCTCGTCGTTGGCGTACAGGCAGAGGCCGTGCGGATCAAACACAAACACACGCCCGCTGGTGTCGTTGATGATCGACTCCCACAGCATGCGAGGATTGGCGAGGCAGATCAGCTCGGTCGCGGAGGGCTTGGGGAGTTCATCGATCGACATACTGGGTGAGTTCTCTCCCCAGCGAAGGTTCGCTGGAACGCATGGACGACTCGGGCTCATGCGTTGGTCGACCAACGCACGATTCAGCAGTAATCGGAGACTCGGGATCGGGGGTCCCGAGCGGGGCGCTTCAGGATGCGCCCGATGATATCACCAGCTGTCGCAAGCTATCGAGTTTGCAGGGCTCGCTCGACCTTGTTTTCGCAAGATGGTGTGCGAAAGTTGAGGAAGATCGCTTCGAGT
>JBCAXI010000523.1:0-1572 GCA_038534175.1 Planctomycetota bacterium
ACATGGGGCGTGCCCCATGTGAACCCATCTGGAAAGGACATGGTGACTGATCTCCCCTCGGTGATTACCCAAACAAATTTCTATCAAATATTACCGTAACGGGGCCCTTGGCCCGCATGCGGGATGTTGTATCATTCGCAGAGACGTTTCGTGATCGTTTCAGCATGATGTTGCAAGTCTAGACCTTATGAAGGAATGCGGCCTTGGCCACGATCCGTGAGATTGCGAAGAACACCGGCGTGTCGGTCGCGACGGTCTCGCGTGCGCTGAATCACGACTCCGCGGTGAGCCGCGAGATGCGTCAGCGTGTGCTGTCCGAGGCCGAGAGGCTTGGCTACTCGCTGCCATCGGCCGATCGGCGCACGACCCGGATTGCGCTGGCCTATCCGGGCACGCCGGTTCGACTGGAGTACGCCTCGTTCGATGCGAGCGTGGTCTCGGGCATGCTGTCTGCGGCATCGGCCGAGCGTTTCGAGGCGTCCGTGCTCGACATCGCGAGCCTGCACCAGGACAGCGAGAGCTACACGCAGATGTTCCGTCGGATCGGCGTCTCGGGCGTCGTGCTTCGGACGTACGCCGACAAGCGGGGTGTGTGCGAGGCGATCGCCGACGAGGACTTCCCTGCGGTCGTGCTCGCCGATCGTTTCGAGAACCCGCGCGTGAACTACGTCGCGTTTGACTCATCGGAAGACACGCGTCTAGCGGTCGAGCATCTGATCCACCTGGGCCATCGTCGGATCGCGCTCGTGGTGCACTCGGTCGCGGACTCGGACCATCAGGATCGTCGCCGCGCGTACGAGGAGGCGCTCGCCGAGGCGGGGCTCGGCCCGCACCCCGAGCTGACGATCGAGATCGTCTCGGACGTGGAGGGCGGCGCGTCGGCGTTGAGCCGATTGCTGAGCCTGCCGCGTCCTCCCACGGCCGTGGTGTTCACCGATCCGTTGTCGACAGTGGGGGGGCTGCGTCGGGCGATCGAGCTGGGGCTGCGTGTGCCCGAGGAGCTGTCGATCGTGGGATTCGATGATGGCGAGCTGCGCAAGCTGACGCACCCGGTGTACACCGCGATCTGCCAGGACTCCTGGTCGCTGGCGTACAACGCGACGCGCTGGCTGGCGGGCGAGCTGCGCCGTCGCGAGCACAAGTCACTGCGCGAGCTTCGTCGAACACACTTTGAGGTCAACAGCACCACGTGCGCGCCGCCGGCGCGTCCTGTGAGGATCTCCCCACACGGGCGGCGGATGGAGGTCGTGCTATGAGAGCACGTCCGCGAGGCTTCACGCTGATCGAGCTGCTGGTCGTGATCGCGATCATCGCGCTGCTGATCGGCATTCTGCTGCCCACCTTGGGCAAGGCCCAGGAAGCGGGGCTCCGCCTGGCGTGCGCGTCGAACGTCAAGTCGCACGCGCTCGCGCTGAACATGTACGCCAACGACCACCAGGAGCGGCTGCCAATCGCGCGGGTGGGCCTGTGGGAGACGTTCCCGCCGCCGCTCGCGACGGCGCCCTACCTCCAGGATGTCTTGATTCCGTATGTGGAGGGCGTGTTCGGCGAGGGGAACTACTCGGACGTGTT
>JBCAXI010000524.1:0-1569 GCA_038534175.1 Planctomycetota bacterium
CGACCGATGGTGTCTACAACCTCGGGGCCGGTCCTCGAGAGGCACCCGAGTCGCAGGCGACGCGCTACAAGCTCAGCGAGTGCATGTCGTGCGGCTGCTGCCTCGAGGCCTGCCCGCAGTTCACGCTCGAGGCCGACCAGGATAAGTGGGACGACGCGTTCATCGGGGCGCACGCGATCAGCCAGGCTCGGCTGTTCAATGAGCACGAGACGGGCAAGCGGCTCAAGAAGGAGCGGCTCGACGAGATGATGGGCGCGGGCGGCGTGTCGGATTGCGGCAACGCCCAGAACTGCGTGAAGGTCTGCCCGAAGCACATCCCGCTGACCGAGTCGATCGCGGCGATGGGGCGTGCGGTCACGGTGCACTCGATCGCGAAGTTCTTCCGCGGCTCTTGAGTCTGGAAGATCTGAGCACTGACCCACCAAGCCGGGTCAGTGGCACGGAATCACTACACGCTGAGGTCGAGGGTCGCCGCGGGCGTGTGCTGGCCGCGCACGCCGGTCGGCGTGTAGGCCGCGGCGTCCGACATCTGGTCGCGCGGGTCGCCCGGCTTGTGCTCTGCGTCGCCGGGCTCGATGGCCTCGGGCCGCTCGACGGAGATGATGACGACGTCCTCGCGGTCACCGGCTTCGGACGCGGGCTTGGCCAACGCCGCGCCGCGGCGGCGCTCGCGCGTGCGATCCGCCTCCCTGCGGTCGATCGCCGCGAGCACCTCACCCGAGCTAGCGCCGATTAGGCCCATACACGAAGTATCGGCTCCATGGCCTGAAGTGGCCCAAGGAAGCGTGCAGATTCGGTTATTCGGTCGTGCCGAACCCGGATGAGGCGGTGGTCTTAGACGCCGATCGTGTTGACGCCGCAGTCCACGTACACGTTCTCGCCGGTGACCCCGGAGCTGAGATCACTGACAAGGTAAACCGCGGTCTTGCCCACGTCGTCGCCTTCCACGTTGCGCTTGAGCGGAGCGCGCGTGAGGTTGTGCGTTGCGATGTCGTCGGCGCCACCAACCGCCGAGCTGGCAAGCGTGCGAAGATAGCCCCCGGAGATGGTGTTGACGCGGACGCCCTTTTCCCCGAGCTCTGCGGCGAGGTACCGGCTGGTGCACTCGAGGGCCGACTTGGCGACGCCCATGATGTTGTAGCCGGGGACGACCTTCTCGGCACCGTAGTAGCTCATGGCAAGCACGCTCCCGCCACTCGTCATGAGCGGCAGGGCCGCGCGGGTGAGCCCGATCAGGGTGTAGGCGGAGATATCGATGGCGCCGAGGTAGGCCTCTCGGGTCGTGGTGTGGAAGGCACCCGGTGCGAGGAACTCGCGATCTGCGAACGCGATGGAGTGGATGAGGAAGTCGATGCGATCGAACTTCTCGCGATAAGCGTCCAGGGCGGCGTCGATGTCGGCGTCGCTGGAGGCGTCCATCGGGTGGACCCAGGCGTCGGACTGGATCTCATCCACGGCTTTCCGGGTGCGACGCTGGTTCTTGTCGCCGGGCAGGCAGGTGTAGGCGCAGGTGGCACCATGATCGGCGAGGGCCTTGGCGATGTGCCAGGCGTAGGAGCGGTTGTTGGC
>JBCAXI010000525.1:0-1539 GCA_038534175.1 Planctomycetota bacterium
GAGACAAACCGCGGGCAGCCCTCCAGTGTCTCAATGTATTGCCTTGCGTCGCGCTTGCCCGCACCGACCAGATGGGCCAGCGAGAGCGCGTGCTCGCGGTCGTAGATCTCATTCAGCGTGGCACGCAGGCGCACGGCTCGGTCGCGCGCCAGCGCGAGCCGATCGCCCAGGATCTCGACGATGTCGTCGGCCAGGCAAATCCGCAACTCGTTGTAGTCCACAACGGCCGAGAGCAGTCGCTTGTGGGCCGCGAGTGCCTGGTTCGCCGTCGTCTCCCACAGGAGGAACGAGTACACGAGCTGGTGCAGCAGCGGATCGGCGTCGTCTGGCCTGTCGGGCAGCTCGCCCGGCTCCACAACGCCGTGCTTGCTCTTGAGCGACTTCAGAAGGGTCGCCAGCTTCTTGGCCGGATCGGCGGACTTGCTCACGGGGCCTCCTCCCGAACGCCCGGCTCGATATCGAGCCCAGGTTGGCCGGGATCGTTGGCTTGATCCTCGCGGCTGTCGCCCTCTTCTGCGAATTCGGCGCGTGCTTTCGCGAGCGCGTCGAGCACGCCGGCCTGTTTCTTCAGGCTCGTGTCGAGCTTGATCGAGAGCTTCGGCATCTGACGCGTGCGAAGCCGATCGGCGGCCTCTCGCCGGATGTACCGCGCCGCGTCGCGCAGGCCGTGAATCGTCAGCTCCTGCGCCTCCTCGGGCAGCACGGAAACGTGGGCCGTTGCCTGCCGCGCATCCTCGGACACGAGCACCTCGGTCACCGTGATGAGCCCGCGGATGCGCGGGTCCTGGAAGCCGCGATCGATGACGGCCTGGACCTCGCGACGCAACGCGGATGACAGCCGCTCTTGGCGCCGGCTCATGACGCGTCCCCCGCTCGGGCGAGCATCTCCGCGGCGAGCGCGTCGGTGTCGAGCTTCGCGATCGGCGCCTCAGGGGCGACTGTGTCCACGTGCCCCACCCGGCGGCGAACCGAGACCACCTCGGCCTCGGTCGTCTTGCGGAGTTTGTCGCTGACCTTGTCGAGCACCTCGCCCACGCGCTGGCCCTCGGCCCCGGCGCAGGTCACGCCGAGCTGGGCGGTGGTCAAGCTGTCGAGGCTGGCGACCTCGGCGACCGAGACCTGATGCTCGCGGTGGAGGCGGTCCTTGAGCGAGCGCACAACACGGCGTTTGTCCTTGAGGGACTCGGCGCCGTGGATGGCCAACTCGATCTGGAGCACGCCCACCACCATGTGTTAGAGCGTCCGCTTGACCTCGACCTGCTTGTAGCATTCGAGGACGTCGCCGGCCTTGATGTCGTCGTACCCAACGATCTTCATGCCGCACTCCATGCCCGACCGCACGTCCTTGACGTCGTCCTTGAACCGCTTGAGCTGCTCGAGCCTGCGATCGTTCTCGATGACGATGTCGTTGCGGGTCACGCGGATGAGCGCGTCGCGCTGGACGGTGCCGTCGGTGACGTAGCAGCCGGCGATCATGCCAACCTTCGAGACCTTGAACACCTCGCGGACCTCGGCGTGCCCCAGGACCTCCTGGCGGAG
>JBCAXI010000526.1:0-1532 GCA_038534175.1 Planctomycetota bacterium
ACCTGGGGCAAGGCCATCGCAGGTTGTTGTGCAATTCACCGTTCTGGACGAGTGACCGCTGGGCCTCGTCCCAGAGCCTGTGGCCTGTAGAGCCGCGGGCGAGCGTTTCCCACGAGTAGGTCGCTTCTCGGGGGTCGTCCTTGTGCGTCTGCAGTGTGTGCTGGGCCCAATCAGGCAGAGCGTCCATCGACTCGAGGGGCTCCTCGGGTGTGTGCACGCAGAAGTTGAACGCGAGCTCGCGCCATACGAGAAGCTCGTCGAGAAACTTCTCGGCGCCCTTGCCTCCTCGCTCGTTTGCCTCACGCGCGATGCGGAATGGTGAGACGTGGCCGTGATGGAGGTAGGGCGAGAGCCCGCTGACGGCGTCCATGTCGGCGGCGTCGTTCCTGCGGCGATCGTATCTCGAGAGGTGGTGGCGCTCGAACGCCTTCCAGCGATCGTAGCCCGCCACCGAGCCTCCCCGAATTCGCCCAACCGGCGGCACGCCGTGGTCGATGTCGCACTCAGCGCACAGCTCGGCCATGTCGGCCTGGCGCAGGTCGATGGCCTCGAATCCCAGTGTTGCCTTGTCGGTGCGCATCGGATCGACTTCTGGCTCCACGTTGGGCCAGTGGGCCGCGATCTCGGAGCGCCAGATCCCCTTCGCGGCGTCTCTGAACTTGAACGCGCGGGTGTATCGCTTTTCGAACGTCCGGATTGGTGCCAGGCACGAACCGTCGACAGCGAGCACGGATCGGTCGAGCCCGTCGGCGAGGCGTTTCGTCCAGCGCGGGAAGGGCGGTGCCGGAAAGTCCTCCGTGACCACGAGGCACGAGCGTTCTGCGAGGCCTCGTAGCGGGCTCGATTGACTTGGGTTGCGCGGCAGATGAAAGGCGTACGCCAATCCGCGCTCGGCGAGCTCGGCCTGAAGATCGCGGGCGCCTTCCATAATGAATGTGTGGTGGCGGTCGCTGTTGTACCGATGCCGCCCGCCGAGGCCCTGGTACACGAGCACCGGCTTTCCGAGTGTGTTGCCGATGAGCACGGCCGCGTCGAGCACCGGATTCTCGTGCCCGCGGACGGCGTGGTGGAGCCAGCAGAGCACGAACTCGCCTTCTGGCTGAGCCTCGTGCGATGTCACGGGGGTGACGCGAGGCCGCAGGCGGGGTGGCAGCGAACCGGCGACATTGCTTGGGGAGGTGTCACTCATCGGCGGATCTTTGGCACACGATGCTCCAAATACTTCGGATGGCGGGCACGCCTCCCGAGGCATGACACTTCGTGCCACATACGAAGCCGGGGGCGCCCTCTCGTCGAATAGATTGACAAGATGAATGGCGAGCCGAGTGATCGAGGTGTGGTGTGGTTCAAGCGGGACCTGCGGGTCGTTGACCACCGCCCACTGGCCGACGCGGCGGAGCGGTGCCCCGGCGGCGTGGTGGGGGTGTACATCTACGAGCCGATCGTGCTCGAGGCGGAGGAGCACGATCCGCGGCATCTCGCGTTCGTCAACGAGTGCTTGCGAGAGGTGCGAGCGTCGCTGCGTGAGCGAG
>JBCAXI010000527.1:0-1523 GCA_038534175.1 Planctomycetota bacterium
CCCGCTCGGAGCGGGCGCCGACTGCGTGGCGATCTCGCTCGTGAACGCTTGGGCCGGCGACCACCAAGAGCGGCGGGCCGCCACGCTCGCGCGAGAAGCTGGGTTCGAGGTTGTGGTCACGTCGAGCGCCGTCAGCGGACGCGTCGGGCTGCTGCAACGCACGCGCGCGGCGTGCGTGCAGGCCGCCCTCACGCCGGTCCTAGAGCGGTATCTCGACTCGATCGTCGATGGCCTCGAGGGCGCTGATCTGCTCATCATGACCAGCACCGGCGGGCTCGCCGAGCGATGGGCGTTCGGACCGATCGATGGGCTGCTCTCCGGCCCGGCCGGTGGCGCCATCGGAGCCGCGGACGTCGCGCGACGCCACGGACAGCGCCAGGCGATCGCGTTCGACATGGGCGGCACGTCGACCGATGTGACCCGAATCGCCGACGGCGCCTCGATCGCCCCGGCGCACCGCGTCGGCGACGTGACGCTCGAACGCCCCGCGGTCGCGGTTGAGACCGTCGCGGCCGGGGGAGGCTCGATTTGCGGTGTGCGGGATGGGCGCCCGTTTGTCGGCCCGGAGAGCGCCGGCGCCGAACCCGGGCCCGCGTGCTATGGCGCTGGCGGCCCACTGACGCTCACCGACGTCAATCTGCTCCTGAACCGAATCACGCCCGAGCACTTCGAGGTGCCGATCGCAGAGGACGACTCGAGGCGAGCGTTCCAACAAGTGCGCCGCTCGCTGCCGCCCGACCTCGCGCGACTCTCTGATGACGAGCTCCTCCACGGCTTCCTCGACCTGGCGAACGAGCGCATCGCCGAGGCGATCCGCGGGGTGTCCGTTCGACTGGGATACGACCCCGCGGACCATGCGCTCATCGCCTTCGGCGGCGCCGGCGGGCAGCACGCCTGCGCGGTCGCCGATCGACTGGGGATGCGCTCGGTGCTGGCGCCGGCACGGGCCAGCGTGCTCAGCGCGGTGGGCGTGTCCACCGCTCAACGCCAGCGAGAGGCCGAGCGGTCGCTGCATCGCCCGCTCGACATGATGATCGACACTCTGCCCGAGCTCATCTCGGCGGCGCACCAAGATTTGGGCGTGACCGGCGAAGCTGATCTGCGAGCCACGCTCGCGCTTAGGCTCGAAGGACAGGACGCGACGATCGACCTCGACGCCGAGCCGACAGACTCACTCGCGGATCGATTCGTCGCAGAGTACGAACGGCTGTACGGCGTGCGCCCCGCGCGCCCGATCGAGGCGGTCCGACTGCGCGTTGTGGCATCAGAACCCGCACGGGAGACCGCGACGACGCCCAACGCTACACGGAAGCCCGATGCTCGTGGACACCACGACGCCGCGCTGTCGACGCGTCTGCATCGCGACGCGTTAGATATCGATGAGCTCATCCACGGGCCCACGCTCATCGTCGATCGCCAAACCACCACGCACGTGCCGACGGGATGGCGCTGCCGACGCCTCTCGGATGGATGCCTCGAGCTCACGAGATCAGCCTCCGACGAGCGCGCGAGGCCCGGCTCGG
>JBCAXI010000528.1:0-1515 GCA_038534175.1 Planctomycetota bacterium
CTCTCGACGCATCGTCGAGAGGGCTCGCGGTGTGCGTGCACGCTGGTTGACCTCCGGGCCGCACGGCCCACCCGTTGCTATTGGTTCAGCGTGGGCGGTCTCGCCGGCACGCGGCGGGGATCGGTGGAGTCACTCGATCCCGTGCGCCTGCTTGATAAAGCTGATGGCCTCGCCGACCGTCTTGATGTTCTCGGCCTGATCGTCGGGGATGGAGGTCTCGAAGGCGTCCTCGAACTCCATGACGAGCTCGACCGTGTCCAGGCTGTCCGCGTTCAGATCGTCAACGAAGCTCGTCTCGCGGCTGATCTTGGCTTTGTCCTGGCCCATCTGCTCGGCCACGATGTCGATCACCTTGGACTCGATTTCCTGCTCGGTCACGCTCAGTTCTCCGCTGGCGCCACCCCACGAGCGGTCGCCGGACCACGTTGTCTTTGGCACATGCCAGGCCGCGATTGTAGCCGCCAAGCGTCAAGAGGGCCACGCGGCCGATCCGGACGTCCTCCGACGAGGGCGAACGAGCGGCCCACGGGCCCGCGGGCCCGAGAACGCCGCGGCGCGACCCTCCCAGGCGGATCGGGCGGGGCCTGTGTCGATCGTGCGGCTGGGTCCGCCCCGCACGCCCGCCGAGGCGGGCCGCTCGCATCAGTCCCGCGCCCACACGGCCGACCAACGCTCGGCGGGACGGCCGACGGACACGCCGACCCAGCCCTCAGATTCGTTCGCGGAGATCAGGATGACGAGCATGCCCATGGAACCCGAGGCCTTCGCCGAGCAGGTCGCCACCCTGCTGCGCCGCCTCCAACCCGAGTATGCGATCGATCTGGTCGGCCCGCGCGAGTTGATCGTCAACGGACGCCGCCTCGACCTTGAGAATCTGTTCCGCATGGTCGCCCACGAGCCTCAAAGGGGGGTTGAGATCGTCGAGAACTACCTCGACCAGCTCTTCACGGGCGAGGGACTCGAGCTCGCCGACATCGGGCTCGACTTCGCCCGCGAGCGCATCATGCCGCGCATTCAACCGATCTCGATCTTCGAGCACCTCTCGAAGGAGATGGTCGCCCATGTGCCGTACGTGAACGACACGGTGATCGTGTTCGTGACCGACCTGCCGCAGATGACCGTGAGCATCACGACGGAGCAGACGCTGAAGTGGGGCGTCACGTTCGATGACCTCGACGAGATGGCGCGCGAGAACCTCGAGCGCTACCAGCCCGAGCTGCACTTCCAGATTGTCGAGTCCAAGGAGGGCGGCAAGGCCGCGATCCTCAACGAGCAGGACGGCTACGACGCCGCCCGACTCCTGCTCCCCGGCCTGCACCGCAAGATGTCGGCCGAGCTGGGCGGGGACTTCTACGTCGCCACCCCGGCCCGCGACATGTTCGTCGCCCTCAGCGTCGGCCCGGCCCAGTTCGTCGAGCGCCTCCGCCGACGCGTCGAGCAGGACTACCAACGCCTGCCCTACCCGATCACCGACGCGCTGTACTACGTCACCCGCGACGGCGTCGCGGGCAACGT
>JBCAXI010000529.1:0-1495 GCA_038534175.1 Planctomycetota bacterium
CCTGCTGGTCCTTTTGCTCGTTGTCGTGCTTGTTCTCTTGGCCGTCTTCATCGAGCTGCATCGGCGGATCGGCATCACGCGCACCGACCGAGCCGGGCAGCAGCAGCTCCGCCATGCGGCCGAGCTGCGCCACGATCGACGCATCGATCACCCCGCCCGCCGCCGTTCGGATCACGCACGAGCCCGCGGTCAGCGCCGCGTCTTCGACGAGGTCGGCATGGTCAATGGTCGAGATCGATCCGACCAGCGCCGGCAGCCGTTCACAGACCAGCTGTGCATCGCCGGGATGCACCGCAACGACCACCTTCGTCGCCGATCCGACCTCGCGCAGCGCCGCGGCGAGCTGATCGATCACCGCGCTGGTATCCGTCTCGATCACCCGGTGCGTCACCCGCTCGGCCAGCATAATCGCGAGCCGGAGCACATCGTCCTTGCACGCGACGAGCAGGTCTTCACGCTCCGCGACAAACTCCGCGAGCGCCCCCGACCACGCGTTTTCCATAGCTGTCAACCGTTCAGCGTGCGCCGCGATCGCATCGGCCTTGCCGGCTTCTTCGCCCGCGACTCGGCCCTCGCGCAGACCCGCCTCGTGCCCAGCGTTCCGGCCGACCGCCTCCGCATCCGCAATCAGTCTCGCCCGCTCGGCGCGCCCCTCGGCGACGATCCGTTCGGCCTCACTCCGAGCCGTTGACAGGATCACCTCAGCCTGCCGCGACAGATCCGCCAGATCCAGCACCACCGCGTCCCGCGCGAGCACGCCCGCCGCATCGCCCTTGATCACACCCACCGCGACACCTCCGCGCAACAGCGCTCCCGCACGCTAAACAATCAGCTCCGAGTCGCCGCCCCGGCCCTGGATGATGATCTCGCCGGCCTCTTCCAGCCTGCGGACGATGTCCACGATCCGCTGCTGCGCAGCCTCGACGTCGCTGACACGTACGGGGCCCATGAACTCCATGTCCTCCCGGATCATCTCGCCCGCACGCTCGGACATGTTCCCCAGAATCTTGTTCTTGAGCTCTTCGCTCGCGGTCTTGAGCGCCAGCGAAAGCTCCTCGTTGTCCACTTCCTTGAGCACCGCCTGGATGCCCCGGTCGTCGACCAGCAAGACATCCTCGAAGACGAACATCAGCCGTCGGATCTGCTCGACCAGGTCCGGGTCTTCGACCTCAAGGCCCTCGAGGATCGACTTCTCGGTCGAGCGGTCGGCCAGGTTGAGCACTTCGGCCACCGCGGGCACGCCGCCCATCTTCTCCGATGCCTGCCCGAGCATGTTGCTCAGCCGGCTCTCGAGGCCCTTCTCGACCTCGCGGACAACCTGCGGGTTCGTCTGCTCCATGTGGGCGATGCGCTTGATCACCTCGATCTGCTTCTGCGAAGGCAGCCCAACCAGGATCTCACTCGCCTTGTGGTGCGGCAGGTGGCACACGATCAGAGCGATCGTCTGCGGGTGCTCGTCCTGGATAAACGTCAGCAGGTTCTCGCTCTCGGCCCG
>JBCAXI010000530.1:0-1490 GCA_038534175.1 Planctomycetota bacterium
CCCTTGTGCTCGCCGTCCACGATCTGGAACGTGAACTGAAGGTAGCTGCCGGTGCCCGCCTTGGTGGGCTTGGTTTCCGATTCGGTGATGATCGCGGTGTACTCGCCGGGCGGGACGGCCTCGAAGTCGGCGGCCGGATCGACCTCGTTCGCGTTGAATCCGTTCAGACTGGCCATGCTCAGGCTCCTTCCGTGGTGGTGGGTGACTCGTTCGTGTCGGTGGTTTCGATTGGCGCGTCGATCGCCTCGCCGTCGCGGTGGGCCGCGTACGCGCGGAAGTCGAGCGGCAGCTCGTCTGGCAGGCCGAGGCGGTTCTTCGCGACGTGCGCCGGTCGCTCGGTGGTCTTGAGCACGCGCTCGCCGCTGCCCACGCCCTGCACCCGCTTGCGGTTGAAGCCCTCGTCCGTGCTCTTGGTCAGCACGCGATAGCTCGCGAACATCACCTCGTCGCACCACTCCTGGATCAGCGCCGACGCGTGCTTGTTGAGGCGGGGCGCGTACCGGTCGTACGTCTCCGTCTCGGGGTTGGCGAACTTCTCGACCGCCGCGTGCGCGATCAGGATCACCTGCATGCCGCGGTCGGATCGCAGCGCGTCGAGGCCCGCGAGCACCTCCCGCCACGCGTCGAGGGCAAACACATACCCCTTGGCGTACGGCACGTCCTCGATCGACTTCACTCCGCGGTCGCGGCAGGTCTTCGCGTGAATGGTCCGCTCGAGCCAGTCGAGGCTGTCGATCACCACCGTCTGGTACTCGTGCTCCTCGGTGTAGAGGGCCCCGAGCATCTCGATGACCTGCTTGAACTCCGTCGCCAGCGGGAACCGCTCGGCGTCGATGTCCGCGAGGCCGTCCTCGGTCTGGATGAAGACCGGCCGCTCGGCCATCGCGCCGAACGTCGACTTCCCGATGCCGTGCGTCCCGTAGACCATGATCCGGCGGGGGCGCGCGGTTCGACCGCGCTCGATGTGCTTCATCAGGCTCATGCGTTCTCCTGTGGGTGGGTTGGTGAGGGGGCGGGTGAGTCGATGTCGATCAGCCGCAGCGACTCGAACCGCGTCTTCCAGATGTCGTGCTCGCGGCAGCGGGTCAGTTCCTCGATGGCGGCGACGTTCTCGTCGGCGGCCCGGTCGAGCAGCCGGCGCGAGAGCTGCCACACGCCGCAGCGGTACGGCTCGCGCTTCTCGATCGCGACCAGATGCACGTCGAGCTCGACGCCGCAGGCCTCGACCACCAGCTCGCGGTAGAAGGCCATCTGGTGGATGTAGCCGTAGCGATGCGCGTCCCGCTCGAACTCGTCGAGGTCGCTGCACGTCTTCAGGTCGACGATGCCGCGGCCGTCCACGGGGTTGATCCAATCGATCCGCGCCTGGCACGGCACGCCGCCGTACTTGGCCCGCACCACGCCCTCCGCGACGCCCGACCGCAGCAGTTCGCGGGCGAACACGTGCTCGTGCACCCCGGCTCGCATCTGTTCGAGCAGCGCCGCGTCCG
>JBCAXI010000531.1:0-1468 GCA_038534175.1 Planctomycetota bacterium
CAGAACGCCTCGGGCACGACGGACTGGCGCTTTTTCTCGCTCACCACCCACTGGATCAGCATGCGCCCGAAAAACGCGGCCTGACCACCCAGGCCGATCGCGACCCACGCCAGCCCGGCCCACGCCGTGATGTTGAGGAGTCGAAAGAGCCCGGTGCTTGTGTCGTTGGTCACGGCCAGGAATAGCGGCTCGCCGAAGCGATTCCGGAACTCGTTGGCGCTCATGGTCTCGGACGACTCGCCGTTGCGATACAAGAGCCGGTAGGTGTCGGCGCCGTCGGCGGCGGGCGCGATCTCCACGGCGCCCCGGATCGTCCCGGCGCGAAAGTCCACCAGGCGCGCGCCCGGATCGTGCTCGGGCAGGCCGGGACGCATGCCCTGCACCCAGATGAGCCATACGCCCAGCACGGGCAGCAGGACCATCAGCGCGATCGGCTCCCACTTCATGCGTGTCAGCCCGCGCTCACCGGCTCGGGGGCCGACTCGGCGGATTTCGTCTCGACGATCACCGGCTCGGCGCGGTCCACGATCTCCTCGTGGCTGATCGGTCGCCGCCGCTTGCTCATCCAGCGGACCGCGAAGCAGTCGATGAGTCCGGGGATGGCGCGTTTGCTGATGCCGGCGCCGTACTTCGTCTCGCCGGCCGCGCGGTTGCGGTGGTTCACCGGGAGCTCGACGACGGTGTAGCCCAACCGCCTGGCGGTGACGGGGATGAAGCGATGCATGCCCTTGAACTCGAGTGGCAAGCGGAGCGCGATCTCGCGCCGCATGATGCGCAGCGAGCAGCCGGTGTCGCGGATGTCGTCGCCCAGCAGTGTCTTGCGGAACGCGCGACCAATGATGGAGGTGTACTGGCGGATCCACGCGTCGCCTTGCCGGCGGGCGGCGGAGCGATCGCCCTGCACGAAGTCCGCGCCGGCGCGCTCGAGCTCGGCGAGCAGCCGCGGGAAGTCGGCGGGGTCGTTCTGCAGGTCGGCGTCGAGCGAGCCGACGAGCCGGCCTCGCGCGGCGCGGAAGCCGGCGTGGAACGCGGCGGATTGCCCGTTGCCCTTGCCCGGCGGCGTGTCGCGCATCACGACGAGCCGCATCCAAGGACGGTCGCGCATCGCGTCCTCGGCAATCTGGCGTGTTCGATCCGTAGAGCCGTCATCCACGAGCACGAACTCGAACGAAACACCCGTCGGTGCGAGCGCGGCCCAGATCTCGTCGGCCAAGGGGACGACGTTGTCCTGTTCGTTGTGCGCGGGTGCCACGACCGTCAGCTCGACGGGCGACGCGCTGCCATGCTCATCCGCCGGACACTCCATCGGTTAAGCGTAGCGGGCCACCCGCCTAGAGTCCCCCAGACGGGTTGGATCCCAAACGAGCCCCCGTCAGACCGTTCTCAGCGAAAGGCCTGTCCGCCATGCACCTCCGCCACTCCGACCACGACCACGGGCCCAAGAACGTCAAGGTCGTCTTCCACCTCG
>JBCAXI010000532.1:0-1468 GCA_038534175.1 Planctomycetota bacterium
GATCAACACTCTCCTCGTTGGCGGCGGCGGTCGCGAGCACGCGCTCGCCATGGCGCTTCGCACCTCGGACTCGCTCGGCGAGCTCCACGTGTCCCACGCCGATCATCCCGGCCTCCGCGATCTCGGGCATGCCGTCAACGTTCCGGTCAGCGCCCGGGAGGCCTACCGCATCGAGCAGTACTGCGACAAACACGATATCGGTCTGGTCGTGATTGGCCCCGAGGAGCCGCTCGCCGAGGGTCTCGCCGACAAGATGCGGAAGCCCAACCGCGTGGTGTTCGGCCCCGGCAAGGTCGCCGCGCAGCTCGAGGCCGACAAGTCCTGGACCAAGCAGCTCCTCCGCGCCGCCGCGGTCCCCACCGGAGAGGCGCGTGCGTTCACCCACGCAGAGCAAGCCCACGCGTACCTCGACACGCGCCGAGACCTGCCCGTCGTGAAGGCCTCGGGCCTGGCCAAGGGCAAGGGCGTGGTGGTGCCCGAATCGATGGATGAAGCACACGCCGCCGTCGACGCCATGCTTATGCAACACGCGTTCGGCGACGCCGGCAATACCGTCCTCATCGAGGAACGCCTCGAGGGCCAGGAGGTCTCGGTCTTCGCGATCACCGATGGCGCCTCGCTCCTCACGCTCCCCACCTGCCAAGACCACAAACGCCTGCGCAACGCCGATCGCGGCCCCAACACCGGAGGCATGGGCGCCTTCTGCCCGTCCGATCGCGTCGACGATGCCCTGATCCGAATGATCGAACGTGAGGTCCTCATCCCCACGCTCGACGCGCTCCGCCGCGAAGAGATCGAGTATCGCGGCGTGCTCTACGCCGGTCTCATGCTCACCCCGGCCGGGCCAAAGGTACTCGAGTACAACGTCCGCTTCGGTGATCCCGAGTGCCAGGTGCTCATGTCCATGTTCCGCGGCGATCTCGTCGATCTTCTCCACGCCACCGCGACCGGCCAACTGGAGCGCGCCGAACCCCAATGGGCCGACGGCGCCGCCTGCACCGTTGTGCTGGCCTCCGAGGGCTACCCCGAGAAGCCCACCCGCAACCAGCCCATCGCGGGCGTCGATCGGGCCAACGAGATCGATGGCGTCAACGTGCACCTCGGCAGCGTCACGCGAGCAGCCAACGGTGATCTCGTCACCGCCGGCGGGCGCGTGCTCGCCGTGACAGCGCAGGCCGGAACGCTCGCGGCCGCCCGGCAACGCGCGTACGAGGGCGTCGATCTGATCCACTTCAAAGGCCGCCAGTACCGGACCGACATCGCCCAATCCGCCGAGCCTCAGGGGCCCGCCGGCGGCGTCCAGCCCGTCACATCCAGCAAGCCTGGCGCGTAGATCTGCCACACGCCATCACGCTCGGACGATGCGGACATGACGGTGCACACGGCCGAGGGTGACGCGACGACCGCGGTGGTCGAGCGTGATGGCGTGTGGCAGATCTACGCGCCAGGCTTGCTGGATGTGACGGGC
>JBCAXI010000533.1:0-1453 GCA_038534175.1 Planctomycetota bacterium
TTGGCGCTGGGCGTCTTGGCTCGCTGCTCGAGATCGCCGATGGTGTTGGCGAGTTCTTTGATGTATCGCCCGTGGCTGGCGCGGATCGCGGTGTGGGTGGCGTCGATGATCTCGGCGCGTGTGGGTGGGGTGTGGAGGGTTTCGTTGGGATCGCGCTTGAAGGCGATGAGGTTGCCCCAGGCCATGGGGTCGGCGAGCGAGGTGGGCCAGCGGGTGAGTCGTCGCCAGCGGTGGCGGAGGCCGTAGGTGATGATGGGGCGCCACTCGCTGACGTAGACGTCGTACCCCTTGTCGCGGAGGAACTCGGCGAGGTGGGCGTGGGTGTAGCCGAGTGGAACGCTCTTGGCGTCCTCGAACTCGCAGACGATGGCGGCGGGCGCGAGGCGATCCCACGGGAAGCCCTTGAGGGCCATGAGGTCGAAGCCCTCGGTGTCAGTTTTGAGCAGGTCGATGCGTTTGAGGTCGTGCTCGCGGCAGTAGTCGTCGAGTGTGACGGTGGTGACCTTCTGTGACTCGGTATGTGAGTCGACGAAGGGGGCCAGGGCGCTGATGCCCGAGGAGACGGGGCTGGTGAAAAAGCCGAGCTCGAGCCCGGAGCGATCGGAGACGGCTCGGGGGTCGATGGTGAGGCGCCAGGCGGGCTTGTTGCGTCGGACGAGGCCGGCGCGGTTGTTGTGGTCGGGCTCGAGGGCGTGGACGCGCCATCCGGCGTCGGCGAAGGAGGCGAGGGCGTTGCCGATGTGGGCGCCGACGTCGAGCATGACGGCGCGGGCGGGATCGACGCCGCGTGCGTCGAGGAGGCGCTTAACGATCTCGACCTCTTCGACGGCGGCGTGGTCGGCCTCGGGGGCGTCGGGGATGAGGATCGCCTCGTTGGGCGGCGTGAGGATTGGCGCGTGGTGCATGGCGGGTGCGGCGGAGGCCGTGGTGTTGGGTCGCTCGGTCGGATCGATGGTGGCCTTGGGCTCGATGTTGGCGGCGGGGAGATCGGGCACGCGCACCGCGGTGCGTTTGGGGAAGAGGTCGTGGATGTCGACGCGGGGGAAGACCTCGAGGTTGCCGCCGACGGTGGCGTTGATGATCTGTCGTCCGGTGCCGCGGATGCCGTCGCGGCACTGCTCGTAGCCCTCGATCATGCGTTGGACGTTGGGATCGTGCCAGCGTCGGCCCGTGCCGAAGTAGCTCGGGTCGAAGTGGTTGGGGTCGTCGTCTTGCGTGCTAGTGAGGTGGAGCTTGACACCGGTGTTGAACTGGTCGTCGCCGGATTGGTTGACGGAGTCGAGAACCTTGTAGGCGGCGTCGCAGCCGATGAGATAGATGGGATCGAAGCCGAGGTGGAAGGCGATCTGGATGGCCGAGCCTGTGACGGACCCCGCGCCGCGGACGCCGCGGGTGAGGTCGTGGGACATGAGGAGTCCGCGCGAAGGCTGGCACAGCGTCGATCCGCGCGAAC
>JBCAXI010000534.1:0-1414 GCA_038534175.1 Planctomycetota bacterium
CCACTCGGCGAGGTCATCACCGCCTGCAGCGTCGCCGATATCACGACCGACGGCGCCTGCGTGCCCGGTTCTGGCGAGGGCACCATCACGCTCAGCGACTTCTCCTGCTACCTCGCCGAGTGGACCCTCGGCTCCTCCGTCGCCGACATCACGGATATGGGGCGATGCACGCCCGGAAGCGGCGGCGACGGCGTTGACCTCTCAGATTTCGCGTGTTACCTGGCCGAGTGGTCGATGGGCTGCCCCTGATCGAGCCCCGGGCTGCCCCGCGCCTCAACTTCGGCCCGTAAACTTGACCGCGTTCGGTTGGTGAATTCACCGGAAGGAATGAGATGCGTTGCCAAGGAAGCCAACCCGTCGCCCGAGCGGCCAGCCTGATCGCCGCGATCACCGCGTGCGCCGCGATGAGCGTGCCGTTGCATCTTGCGACCGCCGGCCCCGTCATCGCGCCCGGATGGGGCTACCCCGTCTTCCAAGACAACTTCGACGGCAACGCGATCAACGAGAGCGTCTGGCAGGTCGCCAATTGGCCCGGGAACAACAACAACGAGTCGCAGTACTACCACCCGGGCCAGGTCTCGGTCTGGGATGGAGGCCTCCATCTCCGGGCCGATCGTGATCCGAGTTGGTCGTTCGGGCGCGAGTTCAACTCGGGGCTCGTGCGCACCTGGCAAGAGTGGAGCCATGGCCGATTCGAGGTGCGCGCCAAGGTTCCCTACGGCCAGGGGTTCTGGCCGGCCATCTGGCTCTTGCCGCGCACCGCGAGTTGGCCCGCTGGAGGCGAGATCGACATCATGGAAGCGCGCGGCGACCTCCCGTGGCGCATCAGCAGCGCGCTGCACTGGGGTTGGGACGTCGCCAACCACCAGTTTGTCTCGCAGGCCTACGAGAGCGGCGCCAACTTCCAGCAGGGCTATCACGACTACGCCGTCGAATGGGAAGTCGGCACGGTCCGCTTCTACGTCGACGGCGTGCAGCACTACACCCTGTACGAGCCGGCGACGGGCATCCCCAGCACGCCCAAGAGCATCGTTCTGAACCTCGCCGTCGGCGGGGATTACTCGGGTTACCCCGACTTCACGACACCCTTCCCGTCTCAGTTCGACATCGACTACGCCCGAGTCTGGCAGCGCTCGGAGCCGACACCCCCACCATCCACCCTGATCCTCGACCCAGGGTTCGAGGAGAGCGACGGCGCCATGGCCGACTGGCCCCGCTTCGGCAACACCATCGACAACGTCGTCTCCGACTGGGGCACACCGCTTGACGGCGTCCGATCCCTCAAGATGTACGGCCAATTCAATGGCGAAGAGAACTTCTCTGGAGCGCTCCAAAACGTCCCCATCACCGGCGGCGAGCGATTTGTTGCCAGCGCCCAGGCGCTCACGCGATCCGAGGACTCCATCGCCGGCTC
>JBCAXI010000535.1:0-1403 GCA_038534175.1 Planctomycetota bacterium
ACAACCCCCGCAAGGCCCTGCTGACCACGGTCAAGGAGGCCGTGGACAACGCCCTCGACGCCTGTGAAGAAGCGGGCATCCTCCCCGATATCGAGGTGAGGATTGACGAGCTTGACGCGCCGCCCGGTCCTTCGAAGTCGGGCAAGTACCGCGTGACGGTCAGCGACAACGGGCCGGGCATCGTTCGGCGACAGGTCGAGAACATCTTCGGCAAGCTGCTCTACGGCTCCAAGTTCCATCGCCTCAAGATGTCGCGCGGCCAGCAGGGCATCGGCATCTCGGCCGCGGGCATGTATGGGCTCATGACCACCGGTCAGCCCATGGTCATCACCACCCGCCCCAACAAAAAGAAGCCGGCCCACCACCTCGAGCTGGCGATGGACACCACCAAGAACAAGCCCGAGGTGACGAAGGACGTTGAGACCGACGAGTTCTTCGAGACCTCCAGCGGCACGGGCACGCGTGTCTCGCTTCAGCTCGAGGCCAAATACGTCAAGGGCAAGGCGTCCGTCGACGCGTACCTCGAGCAGACGGCAATCGCGAATCCGCACGCGTCATTCACGTTCTACCCGCCTGGGAAGGGCGAGCCCGAAGACGACCAGCCGACGCTTGAAGACGCAAGCGAGGAGGCGAGGCCCGAGCACACGGAGACGGTCGATCTCGGGGATCGAATCGTGTTCCCGCGCACGGTGCACGAGTTGCCAGAAGAAACCGAGGAGATCAAGCCGCACCCGTACGGCGTTGAGCTTGGCTCGTTCCTCCGGATGCTGAAGGCGACACCCGAGAAGCAGCTCGGCGGGTTCTTCAAGCGCGAGTTCTGCCGCGTCACGCCGGCGGTGATCAAGGAGGTCACCGCGGCCGCGTCAAAGGGAAAGGGCGAGAAGACCATCACCGGTCAGTCGTGGATCAAGAACATCGACCACGCCGACGCCGAGAAGATCTACAAGGGCCTCCAGAACGCCAGACTCCGCAGCCCCCCCACCGATTGCCTGTCGCCCATCGGCGTGCGCCAGATGCTGGCCGGCATGCTCAAGGGCGTGAAGGCCGAGTTCTACGCCGCGAGCACGCGCTCGCCCGCGGTCTATCGCGGCAACCCGTTCCAGATCGAGGCCGCGATCGCCTTCGGCGGCGACCTGCCGGGCGATCAACCGGCGCGGGTGATCCGCTTCGCCAACCGCGTGCCGCTGCTGTACCAGCAGTCGGCGTGCAGCGCGTTCAAGAGCGTGACCGAGACCGCGTGGCGGAACTACGGCCTCAGCCAGCCGCGCGGCTCGCTGCCCGTCGGGCCGATGGTCATCATGATCCACATGGCCAGCGTGTGGGTGCCGTTCACGAGTGAGTCCAAAGAAGCGATCGCCGACTACGACGACATCCGCAAGGAGATGCGCCTCGCGCTGCAGGAG
>JBCAXI010000536.1:0-1365 GCA_038534175.1 Planctomycetota bacterium
GGCGGCGCGGTGACGGTGAGGTCTTGGGCGAGGGCGGTTGTTGCGAGGCAGGCGGTGAGGGTGAGCTTGACGAGCATGATGGGCTCCGGAAAGCGAGTGAGTGAGTCGGCGAGTGGGCGAGTAAGGAGTGGGAGGTTGTGTGTTATCTGCGGAACCTTGCGTTGAGGTGGATGAGGCCGCAGCCGCAGTCGCCGCAGGAGGGGAGCGTGGGGTCGTTGCCGGCGCGGAGCTGTTCGAGGAAGTGCTCGCGGAGCGCGACGCGGGCGTAGCGGTGGAGGCCGGCGCCGGGGTCGACGAGGTCGGCCTTCTCGCCCTCGATGTCGGTCTCGCCGTCGTCGTTGGGCTCTTTGTTCTTTTTGGCGATGAGTTTCTGGATGAGGCGCGAGCGTTCTTGGGCGATGCGCTCGCGGTCGGCGTTGTCTTGGTCGAGGCTGAAGTACTGGGCGCCGTCGATGAAGGTGGCCTCGCAGCGTGAGAAGGCGCTGAGGGGGTCTCCGGACCAGATGGCGAAGTCGGCGTCTTTGCCGACTTCGAGCGAGCCGACGCGGCTTTCGATGCCGAGTTGGATCGCGGGGTTGAGAGTGACGAACTTGAGCGCCTCGGCGGGGTCGATGCCATTGGTGGTGGCGGTGGCACCGTACTTGAGGGCCTTGGCGGCCTCGCCGTTCATGCGTCGCGCGAGGCCGTCGTCGTCGGAGTTGTAGCTGGTGAGAACGCCGGCCTCGGACTGCAGCGGCCCGGCGTAGGGGATGGCGTCCTGGACCTCGACTTTGTAGGCCCACCAGTCGCTGAAGAGGCTGGCGCCGATGGCGTGCTCGCGCACGGCCTCGGCGACCTTGTAGACCTCGAGCCCGTGTTGGAACGTGCCGATCTTGAAGCCGAATTCCTCGGCGACGCGGCAGAGCATGAGGATCTCGTCCTGGCGGTAGCTGTGGCAGTGGATCCAACGGTCGCCCGCGATGATCTCCTTGAGCGCTTCGAGCTCGAGGTCGCGGCGTGAGCCGTCGTAATTCTGCGCGGCGGTGAATCGATCGCGGATGATCGTCTCGACGCCCATGCGTGTCTGCGGGTAGCGGGTGGTTTGGTCGTCGCCCCAGTTGGACTGCTTGACGTTCTCGCCGAGGGCGAACTTGATGCCGGGCTTGGCGCCCTGGAAGCGCATCTGCTGGGGGGTCTGGGCGCCCCAGCGGACCTTGCTAATGGCGTTCTGTCCGCCGATGGGATTGGCCGAGCCGTGGAGGCTGTTGACGCTGGTGACGCCGCCGGCGAGTTGGCGGTACCAGTTGATGTGCGCAGGGTCGATGGAGTCGGCGATGCGCACCTCGCTGGTGACGGCCTGTCCGGACTCGTTCACACCAAACCGGA
>JBCAXI010000537.1:0-1358 GCA_038534175.1 Planctomycetota bacterium
AAGGGCGGCGACAACCCGCCGCCGGACGCCGAAGGCAAGGTCCGCAAGGTCAAGGGCACGCTGCACTGGGTGAGCGCCGAGCACGCGCTCGACGCCGAGGTGCGCCTCTTCGATCGTCTGTTCACGACCGAGCAGCCCGGCAAGAAGAGCGGCGATCCGCTCGACGATCTGAACCCGGACTCACTCGAGACGATCGAGGCCGCCAAGCTGGAGCCGTCACTCGCCGAGCGCACGGACGACGAGCCCGCGTGGGGCGACGCCATCCGACGCTTCCAATTCGAGCGGCTGGGGTACTTCTGCGTCGACCAGAACACGACGAAGGACCGCCTGGTCTTCAACCGAACAGTGACGCTGAAGGACTCGTGGGCGAAGCAGGCGGGGAAGTAAGGCACGAGTGACTGGGCACTCGGCACTCGGCACTCGCTTCGGCGCATCGGCCAGTGCCCCATGCCCAAGCACCAGTCGCCAGTCCCTAGTGCCCTCTGTCACATGCCCATGTCGTAGTAGAACCGTCCCTCGACGATCTTGCCGTCCTTGACCTTGTACTTGCAGACCTCGTCCATCTTGAAGCGATTGCCCGCCATCGGGCCCGCCTTGGGCGTTGAGTCGGACCACATCGGCACGATGATCTCGTCGTCGCACGGGTACGGGCCGGAGACGCCGCTCTCGTGGACCTCCATGTTGTTGACCCACATGCGCGTGCCCTCGAGGATCGCGGCCTTGCCTCGGGTCTCGCGCCCGGCGCCCGGCTGCATCTCCATCGCTTCGTAGTGCACCGCGTCCTCGGCGTACAGCTCCTCGATCGCCCGCTCGAACTCGCCCTGCTTGCAGTACTCCACCAGCTTCTTGCCGACTTCCATCGCGCTCATTGGGATCTCCCCTTTGATCTTGTGACCTTGATCGCTCGTGCTGATCGCTGACGCCTCAGCAACCCTCGACGTCGTAGTAGTACCTCGCCTCGACGATCTTCCCGTCGCGCACCTTGTAGCGCGCGGCCTCGCTCATCTTCATCCGGTTGCCGGCCATCCCGCCGGTCTTGGGCGTCAGGTCGATCCACATGGGCACGATGAACTCGTCGTCGCAGGGGTACGGGCCCTCCATTCCGCCGTCGTGCACCTCCATGTTCTCGTTGAACCAGTCGCACGCCGCCAGAATCGCGTCCTTGCCCTTGGTCTCGCGCCCCTTCTCCGGGTCCATCGCCATCGCCTCGATGCTCACCGCGTCGTCGGCGTAGAGCTCCTCGATCGCCTTGCGGTTCTCGTTCGCCTGGCAGTACTCGATCAACTTCTTGCCGATCTCCATCGCGCTCATGTCGCGCCTCCCTGTTGAGCCCACCGATCGAACAGACTACCGAGGGG
>JBCAXI010000538.1:0-1296 GCA_038534175.1 Planctomycetota bacterium
GGCGTCCGACGGTATGCGGGCGGTACTCGGTGGGGCAGCACATGTTGCTGACTGGCGCGGTCTCCGTTAGCCCGTAGCCCTCGGCGATCGTAACGCCGAATCGCTCCTTGAAGCGTTTAGCCACATCATCCGGCAGGGGCTCTCCCCCCGAGACCGCGATGCGCACCGAGGCGAAGTCTTCCGCCTTGGCGCTCTTCACGCTCAGCATCGCGTTGTACATCGACGGGATGCCCACGAACACCGTCGGACGGTGCTTTCGGAACATGCGCACGATCTGCTGGGGGACGAACCTCGCCGAATAGACCGCGCCGCACCCCACGGTCATCGGCAGCAGCGTGAGCACGGTGAGACCGAAGGAGTGGAATTGTGGGAGCACGCCGAGAAGCGTGTCATCGGGCGTAAAGTGCACGTGCTCCACACACTGACGCACATTCGACGAGAGGTTGCCATGGCTCAACATCACGCCCTTGGGCCGCCCGCTCGTGCCGCTGGTGTAAAGCAGCACCGCGAGATCGTCCTCGCCCCGCACCGCCGGCCATCGCAGCGGCGGGAATCCCTTGAAGGAGACGTCTTCCAGCTTCACCACGCTCGGGCCGCGTGGGTCGTGCCCCGTGGCTTGGAGCAACAGATCCGAGGTCAACAGCAGATCCGTCTCGCTGTCTCGGATGACATAGTCGAGCTCGTCCGGCGTGAGGAGAAAATTGAACGGGCAGAACGCACGGCCCGCCAACCAAGCGCCGAGCGCGGCCATCGCCGTGGCGCCGCTGGTCGGGAGCAGCCCCCCCACCACCGGGCTGCTCGAGCGTTCCTCGATGAGCTGGGCGATATAGAGGGCGCCGCCCAGAAGATCGCGCCCCGTGTAGGTGCGTCGGTCATCGGACAGCAACGTCTGGCGACGACGCGAGAGGCAGGTCTTCAGGATCGGCCAATGGACACTCACAGCGGCTCCTTGGAGGGCGACGCCACAATCTAGCGTCGGCACGCCCGATCGTTGGAAACCGCCCGGCCTGACTCGCGAACCATTGCCCATGGCCCCGACGCTTGTTGTGCTCCTCGCCCTGCTCGCTCAGCCAGAGCCCACCGTCCATATCGGTCTGCCCGACGCGGGCCTGCCGCGGCACGCGCCGCCCTGGATCGAGCCGCTCCTGCCCGAGCCCGGCTCCCCGGAATGGAACGAGGCCCGCGATCGTGGCGCCCGCGAACGCAAACTCCGCCAGGAGATCCGCGCGCTCCGCCACGAGCATTTCTCTTCCGGGCACATCGAGCGGCGCCAGGTCGGGCTCTGGAAGCTCCGTG
>JBCAXI010000539.1:0-1265 GCA_038534175.1 Planctomycetota bacterium
CACCCCCACCCCTGTCCGGCGGGACGGAGTGGGGGTGCGGGTGGGGGCGTCGGGGACTCTCCGTTGGTCGGCGCCGTGTCGCTCATGCGTTTGGGCGTCCTTGCTCGGTCGTGTCGGTAGGTTCAACCGGATCGGCAGGGTCGATCGCCGCGCCCGCGTCGCCCGCCGCGAGGCGCCGCACCTCGTCGCGGAGCTGCGCGGCGCGTTCGAAGTGCTCTCCGCGCACGGCGGCCTCGAGCTGCTCGTGCAGCAGCCGCAGCCGCGCCGCCCGCTCGCGGGCGTCACCCAGCACGTTCTCCATCGCCTGCGCGTCGCCCGATCGGCTGGCCTCGAGCGCCCTTTTGGGGATCTTGCCCACGTGGCGTCCGCCCCCCTGGTGCGCCCGCTCGATCATCGGTCCCAGCTGGCGATCGAACGCGTCGTAGCAATCGGCGCATCCCAGCAGCCCAGACTTCTTGAACTCGGCGAACGTCAGCCCGCATCCCTCGCACACCGATCCCGGCCGGGGCTTGGGCGGCGGCGTCGTGGGCCCCACCATCGTGGGCGCGGTGACGCCAGTGAGTTGCTCGAGCAGCTCGGGCACGCTGGCATTGGGCTTGGGGGCGAGTCCGAGCTGGGCGGCGCATCGCTCGCAAAGGTGCCGCTCGTGCACCTCGCCGTTGAGGCGAACCACCTCGTGGTAGGTCGCCGCGCGCTCCCCGCACTCGCCGCACATCTCTTCCTGCGCCATCGTGGCTCCATGGCGCCGCGCACGCGTCACAGCGGGCCGCGACGCTCGGCGTCCGGCTCGATGATACGACTGATACGACGACTCGCCCAAGTGGAAAGCGTCGCGACGGGGAATCGCGGGGACCGTGGCTGGCTCGCGATCAGCCGAACGATCGGCCTCAGCCCTGCTGGGCTTCCTTCTGCTGTCGCGTGTACCCGTACTTGCGCTTCAGCGGCTTCTCGACCAACCCGGAGCGGATCGCCTGAGCCGACACGTACACCCGCTTGGCCTTCTTCACGCCGTTCTCCTCGACGATCGCGTTGACCTTCTGGAGATTGGGTTTGAAGGTGCGCCGGGTGATGCCCGTCGGCTTGAGGCCGAAGCCGCCCTTGGTGATCTTCTGGCCGCGGTACGTGCGCTGCTTGCCGAAGCTGGTCTTCTTGCCGGTGAAGTGGCACTCAAAGGGCATGACGTTCGTCTCCGCAAAGACCAGAGGGTCGGGGCCAGAGGTCGGGGCCTGGGTATGGCACCAGGGAATGGGGTGCTCGCCTGCGAG
>JBCAXI010000540.1:0-1232 GCA_038534175.1 Planctomycetota bacterium
CGCCCATCCGCGCATCGAGGTCGAGCCCACCTGCCGCGTCACCGACGCCATGGGCATCGAGGGCTACAACCGCTACCCGGGCGCGCTCGCGACCGACGAGCGCGCCGGCCTCGACATCGAGAACCGCGCCGGCCACGGCAGCCGCATCCCGCGCCTCGACCCGGGGGCCGAGGCCAACGACCTCGCCGAACGCCTCGAGCTCCCAACATTCGCCGTCGAAAAGATCCACCCCGAGTTCGTCGACTTCGACGCCGCCGCGCTCTTGGACAAGATCGAGCGCTACGAGCGCGAGCATGACGCCCAGATCTCCCTCATCTACCGACTGCGCGATCCCGCCGAGTCCATCAAGTCCATGCTCGCCTACAAGCGTCGCGATCCGCGCTGGTACGACTGGCTCAAGCCCGACGCCGTCCCCGCGTTCTTCGAGCGCAGCTACCGCACACTCGCCGATTTGGCCGAGCTCCGACCGGGCGTGGTCTCTCTATACGAGCAGCACCGCCTCGACGCGCCCAAGGAGCTCGCGCGCCTCTACGCGGCGCTCTGGCCCAAGGCGCCCAAGAAAGATCTCGTCACGATTGCCAGGGCCGCAGAGGGCGAGGTCGATCGCGCCCGAGGCCAGCGCGCTTCAACCAACCCCTTCTTCCGATCCGCGCCCGCCGCACCAAAGGACTCAACCTCAAAGGCCTCAAGCAAGCAAGCCGCCCCCGACGTGTCAGCCGATGAGCTACTCGCCCGTCACGCCGAGACGCTCCGCGTGCTCTCGGGTCTGCACGATCGGCTCACCGACTCGTCCACCTAGAGCCCCGACGACCGCGTCGCTCGAGTCCAACAGCTCGGGCATCGCCTCAAGCCCCAACGCCCACAGCATCGCCTCGCGATACCGCCGCGCCACCCGCTCGAACGACCAACCCGCGATCCGCTCGCGCGCCGACTCGTTGCGCCCCACCATCGCCGCCCCGTCGTCGAGCAACGCCTCCATCGCGTCGGCCATCGCCTCCACATCGAACGGGTCGAACAACCGCACCCCCACCGCCCCCACCTCGCCCTGATCGCCCGACACCACGCCGGCCATCTCAAGGTGCAACCGCGCCGAGTCGATCCCCGACACCGCCACCGGCCGACGGAACAGCACGCCCTCCAACCCGACGTACGCCCCGCCCTCGGCCAGGCTCGGCGCGATCACACCGTCGCACAACGCGTACAACGCCCGCAGCACCTCGTCCTCCACAAAC
>JBCAXI010000541.1:0-1225 GCA_038534175.1 Planctomycetota bacterium
TGATCTCGCGTCCACACCCGCGCGCCTGCGCGGCCCGCTCGACCTCATCAAGCTCATGTTCGGCGGCTCCCGCAAGACCATCGATGCCGAGCTCATCGAGCGCTCCATCCAACCCCTGCTGGCGTGGGCCGACGAGGATCGCAGACGTGGCGCCCGCGTCTACCAAACCGCCGCCGGTCTCCGCTACCTCCTGATCCACCCCCCGCTGGATCCAGCCGACGACACGACCGCCGCCTTGCTGCGCTCGCTCCGATCGGATGAGCGGTACGCCACACTGTGCCGGGTACAACGCAGCTTCCGGGCGCGCCTCACGCCCAAGCCCTGGCGCGTCGGCGTCGAGCGTTTCAATGTGCGGTACGAGTCCTACCGAGACGCCGATCCCGCCTTTGTGCAATGGCTCGAGCGGTACCGCGAGGCGTCGAAGGGCCACGCCGTCTGTCGGCTGGAACGCACGATCGGCAACGCCCACGCCGAAGAGCTGATCGCACGACTCACGGACCTCCACGACGCCGCGACGGGCGTGGGCCTCGATCGACCGCTCGCGTAGCGCAAACCGGCGGCTTGCTCAACACGTAGCACGCGGGCTGCTCGAGCGCTTGCAGCAACGGGATCGCCGTCGCCGCCCATTCCCTCGGCAACAAAGCGGGGCCCGTCCGCGCCTCGCTCAGCGGAGCAGCGTCACGCTGGCTACTCGTCCCGAGCATCGCGCGTGGGCACCCCGAACGAGATCGTCGCCGGGCGATTGTCTACCCGATCACCTTGCGCCGCCCGCTCACATAGTCCCACACGACGTACCGATCGAGATCGTCGCCACCCGTGAACAGCACGCGACCGCCCGTGGTCTCCGCGAGCTTGTGCGCGAAGCGCACGTCCTCCTCCGTTTGCCACCAGCTCGGCAGCAGAAACAGGTTGATAGTCACGTTCTCGCGCACGCACGCCGCCGCCTCGCGCATGGTCTGGCTCTCGGTGCGCGGATCCGGCGGATACAACAAATACAGCGTCTCGTCCTCGAAGTGCGCCGTCGGCAGGCCATCGGTGATGACGAAGATCTGGCGATTAGGCGTGTCCTGCCCACCCAAAATCTGGCGGCTCAGCCGAAGCCCATGCTGGATGTTCGTGAAGTGCGGCGGAATGACCGCGGGCGTGATCCGCGCGTCACTCATGTCCGCCGTCAGACGCACCACCGGGTCGCGGATCGTCACCGGCTTGGGCATGAGGTCCCCCA
>JBCAXI010000542.1:0-1120 GCA_038534175.1 Planctomycetota bacterium
TGTCCACCAGTGGAGCTGCTTGCCGAGCCATGGCTTCTCGTTCACGAGCGCGATGAAACCGGAGCCAACGAAGTACGCCGCGGCCGCGAGAAGCAGCAGGCCCATGACCTGCTTGACCAGCTCGCTCGCCGGGCCGGTGCGGGGCATCTTGTCGACCCAACTCGGTTTGACGCTGAGCACGAAGTACGGAAGGGCCATGCCCACGCCGAGCGAACCGAAGATCGTGAGGATCTGCACCTCGCTCATCGTCGCGGCGCCGGCGAGCAGCGCGCCCGCGACGAAGCCGAAGCAGGGCAGGCCGAGCACCGCCGTCATGACGCCGAACAGGAACGAGCCCCAGGCCGAGTCCGCCTTGGGGTTCACCATGTACACCTTGTCGGGCAGATTGATCGTGAACAGGCCCATGATGCCCACGCCCATCGCGGCGATGACCAGCCCGATACTCAGCGTGACCCACCAGATGCCAAAGAGCCGAGAAGGGTCGAGCGCGTTGGTCGCCAACGCCACGGGCACGCCGAGCGCGACCCAGAACGCCACGACGCCGAGCGCCATCCAGAGCCCAAGAACGAGACTCTTGCCCGGCGAGCCCGCGTGCTTGCTGATGGTCATCACCTTGATCGGCAGCACGGGCAGCACGCAGGGCGTCAGGTTGAGCACGAACCCGCCGACCGCCGAGAGCAGCGCGAACACGAGCAGGCCGCTGGCGCTGTCGGGGCTGGGCAGCGGGATGCCAAAGAACGAGCGCGAACTTGCGGCAGAAATCGGCGACGAGGGAGACTCTGCGACCTCGGCGTTCGGCGAGTCCGTGCGTGTGTCCAGGGACGTCTCTGCCGCCGGCTCGGCCTCCGCGGCAGCGATGGCCGCGAACGCGGTCGGATCGAAGTCGTCGAACAACGCGCCGTGGTCCGGCGCCTCGGCGGCCGCGGCGACCGCGGCGACCACTCGGAAGGTGACCTCGCGCTCAAGAAACTGCGGGATCAAACAGATGCTGTCGTCGCAGACTTGGTACTGGATCGCCAGTGGCACGGTGATCTCGCCGGTCGCGTTCTCGTCGATCAGCAGCGGGATGTACATCACCGCCTTGCCGTCGTAGACGAGGTACTCCTCGGGCACGCCGGTT
>JBCAXI010000543.1:0-1097 GCA_038534175.1 Planctomycetota bacterium
GAACGGATTGCTGGTCGCGATGGTGATGGCGCCGTTGAGCCGCTCGATGGGCACGCAGTGGAGGCGGTAGGCGAGCTTGGGCGGGACGGCGCGGATCGCTTCGGGCGAGGGCGAGACGCCCGCGAGGTCCACGATCGGGAGATGGAACTGGTCGCCGAGCGCGTCGAGGATCTGGGCGCGGGTCGCGAAGCCGAGGCGGGCGACCACGCGGTCGAGCCGCTCGCCGGAGGCGGTCTGCTCGGCGACGGCCTCCTCGAGTTGCTCGGGCGAGATCAAGCCGTGCTCAACAAGGACCGCGTCGAAGCCCACGCGTTGTCTCCGTTAGGCCGAGCCGGCCGGGTACGTGCACGAGGTGCGATCGGTCTCCCAGACCGTGATCGATCGCAGCCGCGCCGCGGACGACGCTGACCGGACCGCGGGATCGAGGCGCTCGTAGAACACCCGCGCGATGTTCTCGACCGAGGGCAGCGTGGCATCGTCGAATGCGTCGGTGTCAAGATTTAGATGGCGATGGTCGAACGCGTCGATGATGATCTCATCGGTCAGCCGCTCGAGCGCGGCCAGTCCGAACGGGGCCTCATCCGCCTGCGCGAGATCAACCTCGACGCACGGCTCGACCTGGTAGTTGTGCCCGTGCCCGTTGGTGTTGTTGCACTTGCCGAATACGGCTCGGTTCTCGTCGTCGCTGAGCGATGGCGAGTGGAGCCGGTGCGAGGCGGAGAAGTCGAATCGCTCGCGGATGAGCACGGACTGCGTGTCGTTGGAAGCCATCTCGAACGAATGGTACGGCGTCAGAGACCAGCGGATGCGAGGCGCCAGCCCCTCGAGCGCCGATCCCACGGCGATCGCGACCTCGCCCAGCACGCGCGAGGGCTCGGCTTGGGGCGTCTCGGCGCAGACGCGGCGGAGGATCGGGGCCGCGGCCGATCGCACCGCCTGATCGATCCGCTTGATGTCCACCAGGTAGCCGGTGATCGCATCCGGGCGTCCGCGGCAGGCGATCTCTAGCTCGTAGAAGCGGCACAGGCCCACGGGCGTGGGTGTGCCGGCGTACCCGTTTTGCCCGCCGTGCTAATCTTCCTTCCATCCGACGGCGT
>JBCAXI010000544.1:0-1095 GCA_038534175.1 Planctomycetota bacterium
CCCGCCGGGGCAGGACGCGCGGGGCAAGGCCCACAAGGTGCGTCTCTACTCGCTGGCCTGCCCCACCGCGGGCGAGGACGGCCAGGGCGGCATCATCGCCACCACCGTGAAACGCACGATCGACGAGCACTGGGAAACCGGCGAGCTGTTCCTGGGTGTCGCCTCCAACTGGCTCTGCGATCTGCAACCCGGCGCCGAGATTCCGGTGACCGGGCCCGTGGGCAAGCGCTTCCTGCTGCCGGCCCGCCCGGAGGAGCACGACTACGTATTCGTCGCGACGGGCACGGGCATCGCCCCCTTCCGCGGGATGATCCTCGATCTCCTCGCGGCCGACACCGCGTCGAGCGTCACGCTGGTCATGGGCTCGCCGTACACGACCGACCTGCTCTACGACGAGCAGTTCCGCGAGCTCGAGCGGGCGCACGAGCGGTTCACCTACCTCTCCGCGATCAGCCGCGAGCACCAGCCCTCGGGCGAGGGCCCCCTCTACGTGCAAGATCGCCTCGAGACGCACCGAGACGCGCTCGGCCCGCTGCTGGAGAGCGACCGGGCCCTGGTCTACGTCTGCGGCATCGCGGGGATGGAGCTGGGCGTCTTCCAGAAGCTCGCCGCGATTCTGCCCGAATCGCGCCTGTCTCGGTATGTCACGCTCGACGACGAGATCCGGGGCGACCCCGCCTCATGGACCCGAGCGATGGTACAGCGGCAGATCCGCCCCACGCGGCGCGTGTTCGTCGAGGTCTACTGAGCCGAACCGGGCCCAACCCGAGGTCGAATGTTCGTTTGACCGCCCGTGGGGGGGGTGGTAGCGTTGGCCCCCGCGGATCTGGTGCCAGAGCCCGCGGCGCACCGAATGGCCCAGGGGTGGGCAGCGGGAACACCGATGACACGAGTCGGCGCATGGTGGCGTGTGGCGTTAGCCACGCTTCTGGCTCTCGGAGTGGCGCCGAGGTGGGCGTCGGCCCAGTCCGGCCTGCCCGACGCGATCATCGAGTCCACGCGCGAGCTCACGCCCACGCAGCGTTCGGAGTTGGACGCCTTTGCCCGCGGCGCCGCCGAGGCGCTGAGCTCGGGCGATCCCAATCGACGCGGCGC
>JBCAXI010000545.1:0-1093 GCA_038534175.1 Planctomycetota bacterium
TGCGCATCTACGCGGCCGCGGTGGATCGATGCCTGAATGACAAGGGGTACATCCTGCCCGGGCTGGGCGACGCGGGGGATCGGATGTATGGGACGACGTAGGAAAGAGCGAGTGAGCGAGTAAGGCGGTCAGCGGGTAAGGGGAGATATGACAACGCCCTCGCGTTGGCCGAGGGCGTTGGGTGTGATCGGGTTGAGGCGTTTACGCGGAGAAGGAGGAGCCGCAGCCGCAGGAGCTGGTGGCGTTGGGATTCGTGAAGACGAATCCGCGGCCCATGATCTCATCCTTGAAGTCGACCATGGTCCCGTTGAGATAGAGCAAGCTCTTGGGGTCGCAGACGACGGTGATGCCATGCTGCTCGAAGACCTCGTCGGTGTCCTTGCGGGTCTCGGTGAGGTCGAGGACGTAGCTGAAGCCTGAGCACCCGCCGCCCTTAACGCCCACGCGAAGGCAAACGGTCTCCGCGTCGAGCTCCTGCTGCTCGATGATGGTCTTGATCTCGCGGGCCGCGGTCTCGCTGAGGATCACCGGGAGGTCGGTCGAGGTCTCGGGAGTGTCGGTCGGCGTGGTGCTCATGGCTGCTCCTGTGTATCGGTCGCCCTCATCGTAGAAAACGTGTGGTCCCAGTCCAGCATTCCGATGCCGGAGCGAGGGCGGGGGGGCGTTCGCGTCAGTGGGCGTGGGCCTTCTCGGACTCGATACCGTTCTTGTCCTTGTAGTCGGCGATGGCGGCCCGGATCGCGTCCTCGGCCAGCACCGAGCAGTGGATCTTGACCGGCGGGAGGCTGAGCTCCTCGACGATCTGCGTGTTGCGGATCTCGAGGCCCTCGTCGACGGTCTTGCCCTTGAGCCACTCGGTGGCGAGCGAGGATGAGGCGATCGCCGAGCCGCAGCCAAAGCACTTGAACTTGGCGTCCTCGATCTTGCCCGCGTCGTCGACCTTGATCTGGAGCTGCATGACGTCGCCGCACTCGGGCGCGCCGACGAGCCCCACGCCGATGTCCTTGCGCTCTTTCACATCGCCGGTCGTGCCGAAGTTGCCAACGTTGCGCGGGTTCTCGTAATGGTCGATGACCTTGTCGCCGTATGCCAT
>JBCAXI010000546.1:0-1083 GCA_038534175.1 Planctomycetota bacterium
GTCCGCACTTTGATCGGGGTGGGCCCGGCGTCAGCCAGGCTTGCCCCGATTGTCTCTTTCGCCATGAAGCTTCTCTACGTTGGCATCGACGAGGCGGGCTACGGGCCGATGCTCGGGCCGCTCTGCGTCGGGCTGGCGGGTGTGGTCATAGACACATTCGACCCAGCGGGTGGAGCGCCGGACCTGTGGGAGCGGTTGCGCGATGCGGTGTGCAAGGCGCCGCGCGACAAAGCACGTCGCATCGCGATCAACGACTCCAAGGCGCTCAAGCTCTCAAACCAAGGCAAGCGGCATCCGCTCACCCATCTCGAGCGCGGCGTCCTGTCGGCGCTCGGCGGATCGATCTCGACTGACGCCGAATTGTTCGACGCGCTGGGCGCCAAGCCGGGCGAGGGCCCCTGGTACGGCGGCCCAGAATTGGTCCTGCCGCTCGCCTCGACCAGCGACGCGATCGGGCTCGACGCGAACCGACTATCGCACGCGAGCGCGAACGCGGGGATTCGCTTTGTCGATCTACGGTGCCACATCACAAGCGAGCGCGCGTTCAACGCGATGGTGCGGGAAACGGGCACGAAGGCCGCGACGACCGCGTCGGCGTTCATGGCCGCGCTCAAGCGCGTGGCCGCATCGGACGAGGCGCGAGGTGTCATCGAGAGCGGTGGGGCGGTGCGTGTGGTGTGCGATCGACTGGGTGGGCGGCTCTCGTACATCCCGCTGCTGGAGCGGGCGGGCACCCTGGGTGTTCGATCGATCGAGGAGTCGCCCCGCGCGTGCGTGTACGACCTCTCGCTGAGCGGGACCGAGATGCGAGTCGTGTTCATGCCCGAGGCCGACGCGGGGCACCTGCCCGTGGCCCTGGCCTCGATGATCGCCAAGCTCGTGCGCGAGCTGATGATGCTGCGGTTCAACCGCTACTGGTCGGCCCGCATGCCCGAGCTCAAGCCCACGGCCGGGTACACCACCGACGCCCGGCGCTGGCTCGCCGACGCGGGCGAGATTCTCACCGACGCCGAGCGAAAGGCGCTGGTGCGGGCGGGCACCCTGGGTGTTCGATCGATCGAGGAGTCGCCCCGCGCGTGCGTG